>JARLGM010000150.1 GCA_031292755.1 Candidatus Sulfopaludibacter sp. | reverse complement strand
CGAACGATCTCGAGAATGATTTCCCGTGCGGTGGCGGGATGAGCGGCGGCAGGACGGTCCATCGAGAGAACCCATCAACGATTCTACCAGGGACGTGCTTTGGGGTTCGTCAGGCTGACTTCCGTTCGAGACGGAGGAGACGCTCACGCAACTCGGCGATTTCGCGATCCTTGGCGTCGAGCGAGGCATCTACTTTCTCGGCCCAGGCATCCATGCGCGCGCTCCAGCGGGAACCGGTCTGCCATAATCCGGCGTGACGATCCAGGCGGGCGGCCTGATCGTCGAAGCGGTTGGTCACCGCGGCGAAGCCGTCGCGGATGTCCTGCCTCAGGCTTCCGATCTCGCGTTCCAGACTTTCCTTGAAATCGATAATCAGTTGTTCCAGATGGTCCACGTTACTCTCATTATCCTCTATTTACTGCGCATCCTTCACGCAGCGGAAGCCTATGTTGGAGTTCTTCCAGCGCGCCGGGACGGTGGTGGCATCCCAGATCAACTCTTTGACCAGGGGGTCGCTGAAGGAGCCGCCGCGGATGGTATACCAAGGCTCGTCCGGCGTGGCCGGGGGTTTCAACTGCTTGCCGAATTCCAGCGCATTGGGACCGGGAGTGCGGAACTCGTCCACCAACTCCCAGACATTGCCGATCATCTGGAGGGCGCCGAAGGGACTCGTGCCCGCGGCGTAGGCGGTCACGGGCTGAATCTGGGTGGCGTTGATGTTGGCTTTCGACGGGTCGGCTTCGTTGCCCCAGGGGAAATCGCGCCCATCGGTGCCGCGCGCCGCTTTCTCCCATTCGCGAGCCGTGGGCAGGCGCTTGCCGGCCCATTTCACGAATAACTGCGCATCCAGTATCGATACATTCACCACCGGCAAATTCGGCTGGTTCTCCGCGAAAGCCGGCGGCAGCGGACGGTTGGCGGCGCGGCAGAAATCGGCGTAGGCGGCGTTAGTGACTTCCGTCTTGTCGATGTAAAACGCGGGCAGGGAGACGGGTTCCTTCTTCTCGCCGAAGAGAAAACTGCCGGCCGGCACCAGCACCATTTCGCCGGTGGGCGTGGAGATGGTGGCCGGCAAAGATTTCACTACCGGAGGCGGCGGCGCGGGCTTCGGGCGCGTCGCGAAAAATACTCCTGCCGCGATCGCAAGCACCAAAGCGGCAATCGCGGGAAGCACCCAGGCGGGCCGCTTGGAAACCAGCACTTCCGGCTGCGCCGGCAGTATTGTGGTCGGCGCGTCGAGGTCGGCGAGCACGCGCTCGATCTCCGCGACGACCGTGGCGAAACCCTGGGGCCGGTCGTTGGGACCCTTGGCCGTGCAGCGCGCCACCAGGTCGCAGATGGCTTGCGGCGCACCGGCCTGGCGCAGCGGTTCCAGGTTGAGCGGCTCGTTCAGAATGCTGTAGAAGATCCGCTCGACAGTGTCGCCATCGATGGGTTTGGCGCCGGTAAGCAGTTCGAACAGCAGCACGCCGAAGGCATAGACATCCACCTGTTCGGTGACGTTGTGCCCCATCACCTGCTCCGGGGCCATGTAATAGGGCGTGCCCAGCACGTAGCCGGCGCGCGTCATGGAGAGCCCTTCAGTTTTGGCGATGCCGAAGTCCATCAGCTTGACGACGCCCGCCTGGCTGATGTGCACGTTCTCGGGCTTGATGTCGCGGTGGACGATTTTCTGCGAGTGGATGTAGAACAGCGCGCGGGCCACCTGGAGGGCGATCTTCAGCTTGCCGCGCAGATCGCCGGTGTGGCCGTTTTTGAGGGCGTGGCGCAGATCCTCGCCACGCAGAAACTCCATCACCATGAACGGGTGATGCTGGTCGTCCTCGCCGAAATCGTAAATGCTCAGAACATTTTCGTGCGAAATGTTTCCGGCCATGCGCGCTTCGGCCAGAAATCGCGCTTTGGCTTCCGCATCCTCGCAGCCGGCCTCGGTGAGGATCTTCACCGCCACGGTGCGGCCGATCACGGTGTCGCGCGCGCGGTAGACGTGCGACATGCCGCCGCCGAGGAACTCTTCCAACTCGTACTTGCCGATCTTCGCGGGCAGTTGCATCTAGGGTTTCGCCACCTCCGGCACGCAGCTCATGCCCGAGAAGTAGCCCTTGTCGAAAATCGGCGGCGTGGCGGAAATGTCCAATGTCACAGTGAGGGGGTGGTTTGTGGCCGCGTCGGTCATGGGTTTGCCGCGGCTATCCACCATTGGTTCTTCCAGCAAAGTACCCCCCGTGCGCTTGCCGATGGCCACGAACTGGAAGATGCCCCACAGCCCATCGTAAGATGGGTAGCCGATGGGGGAGCCGCCCTTGAATTTGAGCGTCAATTGCACACCCTGCGCCGTGCCGGGCCAATTGTATTTCTTCGCGCCGGAGTTGGCCGCATTGAAATCGGCGGGCTGCCCGTCGATGGCCAGGTGAACGGTGTCGATGTCGCTGGTCAGTACGGGCTTCACCGAGTAGGTGAAGTGCACGTCCGGCGAGCCGCCATCGAACGCCGCGCTGCTGAACGCCGCGGACCGGTTCAGGAACGCCAGGAACGCCGGGTTGATGGTGATACCGCCGGACGAGGTAGGCACGAACTGCGCGCCCTGGCGGGTGAGCGCCTTCTGCAGGTTGGCATCCACGAATTGCCACAGCAGGCCGCCCTGCGGCTTAAACACGGCATCGATGTCCGCCAACGTGGCCAGCGCGGTGGCATTGGGACTGAAGGGATACTTGCTCAACAGCGGCCGCATCTGGCCGCATAAGTCCTTGCCCTTGGCGTTCAGTTCAGCGGGGCCGAGCGTGCGCAGCAGTCCCTGCGCGTAAGTGATGGGATCTTCCAGCAGCTTTTGTGTTGTGGTTTCGACGTGCGCCTCCGGATCGATGCGGAAGGCCTGCGCCATCTGGCGTGTATTGAGGATGGCCTGTTGCGCGGCGGCCAGCGTCCCGGCAGCGGCGGTGTCATTGGGAATGCCGGGTTGACCGGCAATCTGTTCGATGGAGGTCTGCAGCGCCACCAGCGCATTCATATAATTCTGATTGGCGCCGGCGATGTAGCGGTCCGTGCTGGTAGGCGGCACCACGGTCTGGACGGGCTGAAACGCCTGCCCGATACCGGTGTCATCCACGGCGGTATTTTGCGAGGCCAGCGACATCAGCTCCAACAGCGGCGATTGGTTGCCGGAAAGTTGGGTAAGCTTATCCGAGGCGTCCTTTAACCCGGTGTAGCGTACCACCGAAGCGCCCTTCATGTAGGCACGCCATTCCTTGACGAAATCGCCGGAATAACGCGCGCGCAACTGGTCCAATTGCGCGGGCGTGATGCTGGTGGCGCCCTGATCGCCGAGCACCCACTGCTCGCCCTTGTAGAAGCGGTCGGGATGCTGCAGGGCGTCTTTCATCACGGCGTATCCGGCTTTGGAAAACGCGCCCGGCACCTCGTGCGATTCCACCACGACGGCGGCGGCGCCCGGGAACTGCTTATTGAAATTGAGCGGCGGATTCTTGCCCGCTTCGGCCAGCATGGCCGTGTAGACCCGCTCCATCCCGCCGAACTGCGCCAGGTAATGACGCGCCTTTTGGACCGCGCCCATGTCGCTGTCTTTGGAGTAGGGGTTACTTTCCTGCAACTCGCCCGCGTAAAAATCGAACTGCTTCTGGGCCAGTTGCAGGCGATCGGGATCCACGCCGCGCGCGTTCAGCCACCACTTCGTGAGGACGGGAGTGAGAAAACCCGCGGTGCTTTTCTCATGGAACGAGGTGGTGATCAGGTAGGCCTTCAACGCGTCGTAAGTAGGCCCGTAGTCGGGGCCCGGCGTCACCGGAAGGTTCTGCAGAAACGCCAGCATTCCGGCCTGCGTCTGGCCGAAAAGAAGTTGCTTGAAGCGCTCGAAATAAACGCGCCGGGCCTCGGGGTACAGGTCGTTGCCCACATAGAGCAGCCAGCGATAGCTCCAGGGCGCGCCATCGCGGCGATACTCGACCAGGCGTCCGAGAGCCTGCCGCAGCGTGTCGAGCTTGCGGAGCGAATCCACGGAGGCCAGGTCGCCGCCCACCGATTCGGTCGATGAAATTCCGTGGGCGGCGTCTCGCACCTGCGTTTCCAGGCCGCGGTTCTTGAAAAACGAAACGGTGAAACCGGTGATGAAGATCAGGCACAACACCGCGGCCGCAATCAGCAGCAGACGCCGCGCGAAGCTGGTCTTGGTGCTGGATCCGCTGGCCCCCATCGCCGCGCGATCCGCCAGCAATACATGGTTGAAAAACTGGCTCAGGAAGACCCATTGCGGCACTTTCCGCGAGCCCGCGACAGGGGTAGGAGCGGCGTACTGCGGCTGCGCGGCGCGCCCACCGGCGCTGAAGATACCGGTGGCTCCCGAGGCCGAGCCGTAGCCCCCCGGTCCCTGCTCCGCTGCCGACGGAGCTACCGGCGCCGCTTCGTTAACGATCACCGGTCGCACGCCGGTGAAATAGAAGCCGCGCAAAAACGGACCGGTGCTCAACTGGCTGGGCCGGCATAAGTCCACCAGGAACTGCACGGCCGTCTGCCGCAATTTGCGGAACTCGCGGGGAAATTCGTAGCAGGCGGGCAGCTTGGCGGCGTCGGTTTCGCGTGACAAGAACTCCGGCCGCGCGTTCGCCAGGGACCGGAAGAGCCATTCGAAATGGCCGCCGAGCCGGGCCGATTCCTCATCGGCATAGACGCCTTCGCCGCGCACCTTGGTCATGGGGAGCGTGGCGCCTACAACCTGCGCGGCTTCCTCGTTGCTCAGGTTGCGCACGAATTCGGTGAAGAAGGGCAGGCGGTCCATCTTGGTGAAGAGGACGTAGACTGGCAGGTTGATTCCCAGCGTCTGGGAAATCTCGCCCAGCCGCGCCCGCAGATTGCGCGCCGCGGCCACGGCCGCTTCCAGGGCTCCCTGGCGCGTGAAATTCTCACAGTCGTAGCAGACGATGGCCGCACGCGGCGCCTGCTCGCCCTTGCCAACCACGGAGCCGCGCGGCGCCAGTTTGCGGATGAGCCTGTGCCACTTTCCGGAATCGCCCGGCAGGCTGCCGCCGGCTTCGACGAAGATAGACCGGCGCGCAAACCAGAAATTGGCCGAGCGCGTGGGCACGACGTTGTTGTTCTGGTACACCTGGCCGGCGAGCAGTTCCGCCTCCAGACCCGAGTTCATCATCACGCTGGTCTTGGTGCTGCCGGATTCGCCCATCAGAAGGTATACCGGCAGGTTGGCCACCCGCGCGCCCTGCTCCAGCTTAGCGGCCGCTAACCTGGATTCCGCCTCTTTGATCAGCGTTGAAATCTCGTCGCCGCCCGGACCGGCCGGCTCGCTGCCTTCCGCCAGAGCCGCTGCTTTTTTCTTTTTCTTCTGCTGCACCAGGTACACCACGAGCAGCACAATGAGCAGCACAACGGCCACGCCAATGACGATGTACAAGCTGCTCATACCCGCACCCCGCTACCCAGGACGATCTTATAAACCACAAACAACACCACCATCAGCGCCGCACACGCAATGGCCAGGTAGCCGAGTTTTCGTACCAGAGGGTCGGACCCCGAACGAAGCGATTCGTTCGGCAGCGCGCCCGCCGGCGAAAGCAGTCCCAGGTTCCCGCGGATGCGGCGAATTTTCTCGGCGGTCATGTTCATCACCTGGTTCAATTCACCGCGATTCCCGGCGCTGTACCGGCCGCCGAATCCCAGCAGCATGCACAGGTAGTGGACTTCCAGCAGGTCGGCGAGATCGTTCGAATCCTGGCGGCCCAACAACACTTGCAGATTTTGAAAGAACGTTTCGCCGGCAATGTGCGTGCCGAACAGTTCCTCCTGCAAGGGCTTACTCAGCCAGGCCCCAAAGATCGGGTTCTGCGAATTCAGGATAGACTCATCCAGGAACGCGACGGAGGCGAAGGTGGCGTACTTCACATCGTCGGCCGGATAACCTGCCTGCAAGGCTTGCGCGGAGGCGGTTTTGAGCGCCTCGCGCGTATGGTGGCGAAACGCGTTGGCGTCGGTGACACCCTGCCGGTTGGCGCGCAAGCGTTCGATGGCGGTGAGCACTTCCTGGTAGATAAGGGCCAGGTTCTCCGGCCTTCGGTGATCGGCGGAAGGAGTCATAACTAGCTATCCAGCACCACAAAGATTTCTACTTCCGGGTTGGGCAATTCGCCCGGAATGTACACCCCGATTTGGCGCGTCTGGGCCATGTGGTCCCAGCACGGTCCGGTCCGGCTAATGCCGAAATACTGCGTTTCCACACGGGTGGAGATGGCTTGCGGCGGCACGGAAAGGTGAGTCAATGCCAGTCCGGGCAGCGCGCGCTTCACCAGTTCCCGCACGAATGGCGGAGTGCAGACCTTCACCAATTGCGGCGTCTTGGCCATCAATTCGGCTTCGCCCACGTTGACGCGTATGGCCAGAACCCAGCGGGAGCGGCCGAGACAGCGCTGGTCCGTGACCTCGCCTTCCCAGAAATAATCTCCGGCCGCGTGCAGTGGAATCGAAATGCAATTGGTAGGGATGATGGTTTCCAGGTGGGCCCGAATGTGCGCATCCAGCAGGCCGAAACATTCGCTCAGGTTCTGGTGATCGTACAACGGAAGTTCGCGCGGATGCGAATCCAGAGCAAACGTGCACAAGGCTCCGCCGAGCCGCGACAATTCCAGAAAAAGTTCCTCCGGATGGCCGCGTTTGGAAGTGACCAGATGCCGCAGCGGGGCGAGGGCCGAATTGATGGCGTGCAGCAGCCAGAAGTTGGCAATTTCGCGCGTGGAGAATTCCAGGCCACCCTTTCCCGCGCTACGCGTGATGCTCGCGCTTTTTTCGTCGAGGATTTCGATCAGCCGGCGCACCAGCACCATGAGCCGCACGCTGGCGCCGGTCTGCACCACGGGCGGTACGAAGTTGGCGTCGTAGGCGAAGTGGCCGGAGCCATCGCGCACCACACGCGCGACGGGCAAGGTAAGCAGGTCGCCGGACGGCTCGGTGTCCATGAGCAGGCGCAGATTCTTGCGCCCCAGGCGCACGCTGCGCTCGTCGGCGCCGGTGTTCTCATCGTGCAGCACGCGGGCTTCGGCCAGGTATCGCGCATCCGTCACGGTATCGGGCTCGAGGGCGCAGTTGAAACCGTTCGGCTTGCGCGGAGGAATCGCCAGCAGGACGACGACGCCGTCGCGCGTGGGAGGAAACAGATCGGCGATGGCCCGCGGCTCCGGCAGGACATCGCTCTCCGGCATGTTGAAGATCAGGCCATCGGGAAAAATACCGCGGGCATGGAGCAGGTTGACCGTTCCGTTGTGGAGCGCGTCCTCGTCCAGTTGCAATCCCGCCAACCCGTAGCAGGCGAACCAGAGCGACGAAGTGGCGAATTGTATGGAGTCTTCGAAATAGCGGCTCTGTACCTGGAAATGGTGCGGCCCCAGGTACATACCTTCCGACCAGACCACTCTAGACAGGAGCTTCATAATGCCCGTGCGATCAAATGTAGCATAGGCCGAACAACCGGGGACGATTTTCGCCCTTCCGCGGTACCATGATTGTGGAATAGCGGGGGGCGACGCATGGACTTCTATCAGAAATACGACCTGATCGATCCACTGGCGGGAGAGGGTTCGAGGAGTTTCCGCGCCAGGCACAAACCCACCGGCCGGGAGGTGACGGTCCATCTCCTGACAGGGGGCAAACCGGGGGAGAACGAGGCGCTGCTGGCAAGGGTACGTGGCTTGCCTCCGGCGTCGCTGGGCAAATTGATTGAAGTGGGCGACAACGAAGGCACCGCTTTCGTGGCGACGGCCGCGCCGCCGTTCCAACACCTGGAAGAGTGGCTTGCCGATCAGGAACGCACCGCTCCGCAGGATCATCTTTCCACGCGTGCGGGAATGTGGAAGGTTCCCACTGCGCCGGTGGCCGCCGAGCCTGGGGAGTTCACCAATATGTTCCGGCAGGGCGCACCGGCAGCTCCCGCGCAATCTTCTCAACCGGGCGAATTCACGCGCATGTTCCAAGCCGCGCCACCAGAGGCGCCGCAACCGCCGGAAGTAGTCCCGCCTCCGCCGGCACCAGAAGCAGCAGCGCCGCCGCCCGAGCGGCCTCCCGTTCCGGCTCCGACCCCTGCGCCGGTGGCAACATCCGAGCCCGGCGAATTCACGCGCATGTTCCGGTCGGCGCAACCCACGGCGCCGCAGCAGCCGGAGGTAGTTCCGCCTTCGCCGGCACCGGAGGCAGCGGCGCCACCAGCCGAGCGGCCTCCCGTTCCGGCTCCGACCCCCGCGCCGGTGGCAACATCCGAGCCCGGCGAGTTCACGCGCATGTTCCGGGCAAGTCCACCGGCGGCGCCGCAGCAGCCGGAGGTAGTTCCGCCTCCGCCGGCAACGAAAGCGGCGGCGCCGCCGCCCGAGCGGCCTCCCGTTCCGGCTCCGACCACTGCGCCGACGGCAACATCCGAGCCCGGCGAATTCACGCGCATGTTCCGGTCGGCGCCACCGGTTGACGAGCCAGTTCAGGCACCGCCCGTAGGATCGGCGCCCGAGGCCGGCGAATCCACACGGATGCTGCAAGCTGCGTCGCCGGCAACGTCCCCGGGGGAAGAGTCGCGCGTCAGCGGCCCTGGCGAATTCACTCGTTTGTTCAAGGCCTCGCATCCGGCGCCTTCACCGGCAGTGCCTCCGCCGGCGGCCGGCGGCGCGGGTGAGTTCACCCGGATGTTCAACTCGCCGCTTCCGCCCGTGCAACAACAGAGCGACTGGCCTTCGCAGGCTCCGAAGACGGCCGAACCGGGCGAGTTCACGCGCATGTTTCAAGCGCCGGCGCCGGCGTCACGGGCCGCGGAACCCGCGACGGAAGGCGGCGAATTCACACGTTTCTTCGCAAGTCCGGGACAGGGGCAAGCGCCGCCGCCCCCGCAGGTGGCCGGATTCCCGCAAGCGCCGCCACCGCCGCCTGCGCCACTGCCTTCCGCTCAGCCGGGCGGCTTCACACAGATGTTCGGCATTCCGGGTTCGCCTTCTCCGCCGCCGCAAGCGCACAGCGCACCGCGCCCCGGAAGCGGGGCCACGCAGGCATTCTCCATTCCGCAGGCGCCGCCATCCCCGCCCGCGTCCCAGGGGCCCAGCGAATACACACGCATGATGCAGGCGCAGGCGCCCGTGGGGGCGCACCCGGCGGGCGAACCGCAAGCACCCGGTGCGCCGGGAGGGGCGGGGATGGGTCAGTTCGGCGTCCAGTTGACGCCGCCGCAGGCGCCCCAGATGCAGTTCCAGGCTCCACAAGCGCCCCAGATGCATTACACGCCGCCGCAAGCGCCACACATGCAGTTCACTCCGCCGATGGCGCACGTTACGCCGCCGCAGGCGCCGCAAATCTCTTACACTCCGCCGAAGGTTCCCGAATTGAAGGTACCAACCCCCGCCGTGCCGGCCAAAGCACCGGTCAACTGGCTGCTCATTGCCATCGTGGGGCTGGCGATGTTCATCGCGGGTGCGTTGATTGTGATGCTGCTGGTGAAAAAATAGCGCGCTACCCCGCTTGCGGAAGCAGAATGATCAGTTCCATTTGGGGATTGGGCAGATCGCCCGGCACATAGGCCGCCAGATTCCGGGCGCGCTGCACCGCCTCCCACGCTACCCCCGCCTGACTGAGACTGAAGTACTGATAATTGAGCTTGATGGGGATCGCCCCGGGCGGGGCGGCCACGTAGGTGAGCGGTACGCCCGGTAACGCATTGCGCACCAGATGTTCGATGTGGTTGACGGAACAGACCTTCACCAGCGGAGGAGTTTTGCTGACGATTTCGGCCTGGCTCACTTCGGCATTCACCGCCAGGTACATTTTGGTGTTGACCAGGTACTTGTCGTTGTCGATGGCGGTGGCATAGATGGACGGTTGCACCAGCTTCAAGGGCAGCGAGACGAAATTGCTGGGTACGACGGTGTCCAGCAGCAAGCGGAGTTTCTCGTCCAGTTCCGTGAAGCAGGCGCCCAGATCCTCGTGGTCGTAGGTGGGCAGATCGCGGGGATGAATGGTAGGCGAGAAGGTAGTGAGCGCCCCGGCCAGCGACAGCATGGCGGAATAGAGCGCTTCGGGATGGCCGCCGCGCGTTTCAAACAGGTGCCGGAACGTGGGAAACGCTGTGTTGAGGGTGTAGAGCAGCCAGAAATTGGCGATGTCCGCGGCAGTGAAGTCGGCCAGGCTTTGGTTTTTCTGGCGGCGCATTCCGGAGATGGAACTGGAGCGGGCCGATAGAATCTCCACCAGGCGGCGCGCGATGGAGACCAGGTAATCGCTGGCGTTAAAGTTCAGGAGCGCCGGCACGAAGCGCGGGTCCAACTGAAAGGTCCCGGCCTCGGTGCGGCGGATGCGCGCCAGGCGCAGGGTGGAGTAGCCGTTGAGCGACTCGCCTTCGGCAAGCAGGCGCAGATTCTTGCGGGCCACCTGCACGGCCTTTTCCGAAAGGCCGTTGTTTTCGTCGCGGAACAGCTCGAATTCAGCGCGGTAACGAGCGCCGCTTTCCCGTCCGGTCGTGGCCACGTTGAGGCCTCTCTCCCGGTACTGCGGCACCGCCAGGTAGAGGTCCAGAGACGTCTGGTCGGGCTCGAAACAGTCCGCCAGTTGCCGTAGAGGCGGAGCGGCGTCCGAGGCCGGAATATCGAAGAGCAGGCCGTCGGGAAGTATGCCGGACGCCGACGAGATAGCCAGCGCTCCCGCCGCCAGACCCTCCTGGCTGATGGAGAGCGAAGCGAACCCCCAGGGCCGGAATGACAGGCTTTCCAGTTGGAACTGGAGCAGGTTTTCGAGGAACCGGTCCTGGATTTGCAGGTGCTGCGGGCTAAGAAAAGTTCCCTTGGTCCAGATCACCGGTTGCAGTCGCTTCATTTGCAATCACAGTACCAGAACTTGTCAGCTAAGCCAACTGATTCCGCATCCCGCGGTTCCTCATTGCTGCGCTACAGTGTTCAGGAGGTAATTCGATGCTCACTCCGCTGGCCGCGAGTCCACAGCAGCTTCGCGAGTTCTTCACCGAAGCCGGCTTCACCTTCGGACGCTTCAAGGAAGACCCCACGATGCGAGACCTGCCTTCGCGCCGCCTGGGGAATTTGCCAGCCTTGCTGGAACGCACCGCCGAACCCACGGCTCTGAACGTCCTCTTGCGCTGGTTCTTGCTGGGCCAGACACAGGAAATCGAGTCTTTTGCGGAACTGGTTCCGGCTTCCGTGCTTACCGAACTGCTGGAAA
Organism: Candidatus Sulfopaludibacter sp.; assembly: GCA_031292755.1. Classification (GTDB taxonomy): domain Bacteria; phylum Acidobacteriota; class Terriglobia; order Bryobacterales; family Bryobacteraceae; genus Sulfopaludibacter. The sequence continues at coordinate 7,849 of JARLGM010000150.1, read as the reverse complement.
CCGGGACGCTGGTTCGCGAGGCCAACCGGTTCACTCCCGCAGTCATGCTAACGCCTTGCGAAGAGTTTCTCTTCGCGGCCGATCCGGCCCGCACACTGGAATCGCCGGAATCCAGCGGCATGATTCTGTGGCCCAACCCCTCTACGCGAATGCTCCAGATGTTCACGATCCGGCGGCCCACGGGGACTACTCTGGATCTTGGCGCCGGTTGCGGGATTCTCGCCGTCCTGGCTTCGGTTCACAGCCGTCACGTGGTGGCGACCGACCTGAACCCGCGCGCCGCCGAATTCGTCGCATTCAACGCCTGGCTCAATGGCGTCACTAACCTGGAGTGCCTGACCGGCGACACGTTCGAACCGGTCCGGGGCCGCACCTTCGACCTGATTGTCAGCAACCCGCCGTTTTTTGTAACGCCGTCCGCGGGTCAAATGTATTGCGAGAACAGTATGGAGTTGGACGGCTACTGCCGGGAGCTTGTGCGGGCGGCGCCGGGCTATCTGAACGAAGGTGGCTATCTGCAGATCACCTTCGAATGGGTACAGGTGCGCGGCCAGTCCTGGCAGGATCGGCTGGCAGAGTGGCTGAAAGATAGTGGCTGCGATGCGTGGATCCTGCGCAGCTATGCGCGAAAGGCCGCCGATTACGCCGCCGAGCGCATCGGCAGAATGATGCCATTCTCCACGCTGACGGCCAACCAGAGGCTCGACGAATGGATGGCATATTACCGCGCCCGGGAGGTCGAAGAAGTCCACGGCGGGATTCTGGCCATGCGGCGGAGGAGCGGCAGGAACTGGCTACGCATTGAGCATGTGCCTGGCCTGGATTGCACCGAGCCTTTCGGCGAGTCCATTGAAGAATTGTTCGCCAACCAGAACCGGCTGGAAGCGGACCGGTCTACCAGCCAAATGCTGGCCTGGAGGCCCCGCGTGGCGCCGGATACCCGGATCGACCAGCAATTACACCTCGTGGCCGGCGAGTGGAAACCTTCCTCGATGCAAATCAGGCGGGTCGACGGTCTACCCAGTTCTCTGGCCGCGGATCCGCAGGTAGTCGAGTTCCTGCGGCAGTGCGACGGGACCCGGACGCTCGCCGATCTGGCGGACAATCTCGCGCCGGTGGTGCATGTCAATCCGGAGCAGGTCCGGGAACAGTGCTGCGCCGTGATGCGGAAACTGGTGGAGCGGCGATTGGTACTCCTGTGAGGGCGCGCATCCAGCATGAGGTTTGGTACCCTAATTTGCCCGAACGCTTGACGTCCCTTCTCTTGAGGCATATATTGAACCAGACGTTCCCTGGAGGGTTCCATGGCGAGAGAAAGCACACAGCATAAGTTAGATCGAGTACGCTCCCCGCGCGTACAAATTACGTATGACGTCGAAGTAGGCGGCGCCATCGAGTTGAAAGAGCTTCCCTTCGTAGTGGGAGTGCTCGGCGATTTCACGGGCCAACCGGAGCAGCCGTTGCCCAGACTGAAGGACCGCAAGTTCGTCGAGGTGAACCCCGACAACTTCGATACGGTCCTGGAAGGTATGAAACCGCACTTAAACTTCGCGGTGGAAAACAAACTGAGTGAAGAGCCCGATGCAGCAAACCTCAAAGTGGACCTGAAGTTCAGCAAGATGGAGGACTTCGAGCCGCAGAATGTCGCGCGTCAGGTTAAGCCACTCAAGGAATTGCTGGATCTGCGGACGAGACTGTCCGACCTGCGCGGCAGCTTGCAAGGTAACGACAAGCTGGAAGAGTTGCTGCTGGAAAGTGTCGGCAACACCGAAAAGCTGGAAAAACTGAAAGGCGAGATGGGAAAGGGTAAGGGAGGGGAGTCCAATGGCTGATGCAAAGAGCGCGCAGGCTTCACTGGCGGCCAGCGAGCAGGTTCAGGAGAAGAGCCTGCTCGACCAGATCGTCGAGGAAGGCCGTTTTGGCGTAGAACCGGCCTCGCGAGAGCGCGGTAAGAATCTGATCAAAGAATTTGTAGCGCAGGTACTGGAAGGTTCCATGACCATTGCGCGCGATGCGGAGATGATGATCAACGCCCGCATTGCGCAACTGGACCACCTGGTATCGATTCAGTTGAACGAGATCATGCACCACCCCACGTTCCAGAAGTTGGAAGGCACGTGGCGCGGCGTGAAATACCTGATGGATCAAAGCGAAACCGGAGTGATGCTGAAGATCCGCGTCCTGAACTGCAGCAAGAAGGAACTGTTAAAGGACCTGCAGCGGGCTCCGGAATTCGACCAGAGCGCGCTGTTTAAGAAAGTATACGAAGAAGAGTATGGCGTCTTCGGCGGTGCTCCGTTCGGGGCGCTGGTGGGCGATTACGACTTCGGCAAGCATCCGGAAGACATTGAGCTGTTGGACCAGGTCTCCCACGTGGCCGCGGCGGCGCACGCGCCGTTCTGCACGGCGGCCAATTCCGACATGCTGAACCTGCCGAGTTGGACCAGCCTGGACGCGCCGCGCGACCTGGCGAAAATCCTGGACACCACCGAGTACGCCAAGTGGAAGAGCTTCCGGCAGGGAGAAGATTCGCGCTACGTGGCGCTCTGTCTGCCCCGGGTCCTGGGCCGCTTGCCGTACGGCAAGGACACCAAGCCGGTGGAAGATTTCAGTTACGAGGAGCACGTGGACGGCAGCGATCACAGCAAGTACCTGTGGATGAACGCAGCGTTCGCTTTGGCCTCGCGGATGACAAATTCGTTCTCGCACTACGGTATGTGCGTGGCGATGCGCGGTGTGGAAGGCGGCGGCCTGGTAGAGGGTCTGCCGGTGCACAACTTCTATACCGACGACGGCGATGTAGCCATGAAATGTCCGACCGAAGTTCCCATCACCGACCGGCGTGAAAAAGAGCTGGCGGACCTGGGATTTGTGCCGCTGGTGCACTGCAAAGATACCGACTACGCCGCGTTTTTCAGCGTGCAGTCCTGCCAGAAGCCCAAGCTGTACGATACCGATTCGGCCAATGCCAATGCGCGTTTATCGACGCAGATCCCCTACCTCATGGCCGTTTCGCGCTTCGCGCATTACCTCAAGGCCATGATGCGGGACAAGATCGGCAGCTTCATGTCGCGCACCGACGCCGAGATCTTCCTCAATCGATGGATTACCAAGTACGTCATTCCGGACGACACTGCGTCGCCCCAGATGAAGGCGCGGTGTCCGTTGCGGGAAGCGCGCGTAGATGTAAGTGAAGTCCCCGGGAAGCCGGGTTGCTATCGAGCCGTCGCATTCCTGAGGCCTCACTTCCAGCTTGAGGAACTGACGGTTTCCTTGCGACTGGTTGCCGACCTGCCGGCTCCGGCGAAGTAACACGGCCCCAATTTCGTAAAAAGTTCTTACCGCAAGCGGAGGAAAGGAGAGTACTGTGGCTGTAAACGCATATTTGTTCGTTGATGGAGTGGAAGGGCCCAGCACCAGCCGGACGGGCTGCATTGATTGCCTGTCTTTCAGTTGGGGTGTGAGCCAGACGGCCGTATATGGCGCCGGCGCATCCGGCAAGGAGGCCAAAGCCGGCCGGGCCGATTTTTCGAACCTCACGATTATGAAGGTTCTGGACAAGACTACGCCGCTGTTGTGCGATCACTGCGCCAGCGGCAACATTTTGGACAAGGTGTATATCCTCTATGACAAGCCGGTGGGCGACAAGCAGCAAGCGTATTTCCGGATTTGGATCAAGGATGCTCTGATCACTTCCGTTCAGTTGTCCGGCAGCAATGAGAATCCCAGCGAGTCGGTCAGCTTTGCATTCCAGGCCGTCGAGGTCGCCTATTCGCCCGAGAAGGACGACGGTAGTCTGGACGCCGCCATCCGCAAGGGCTACAACCTGGAGACCCTGACCGCCGACTTCGCCGCGGACGATCCCCTCCCGACATAACCTGAGGCCATGATGAAAGCCAAGGAACTTCTCGATGCCGGGAAGGTCCGGGAAGCGGAGAAAGCACTTAGTTCGTTTCTCCGCGACAACCCTGCGGATACCACGCAGCGAACATTTCTTTTCGAGCTCCTCTGCTTCTCCGGGCAGTATGACCGCGCGGAGAAGCAGTTGAGCGTTTTGGCGAAGGGTAGCCACGAAGCGGAAATGGGCGCGGTGTTGTACTACTCCGCCCTGCACGGCGAAAGAACACGGAATTCCATGTTTCAAAACCAGGAATTCCCCAAAACCCCGGCGGCTCCCTCCCGCCCGGGGAAGCTGAATGGTAAGCCGTTTCAATCCATCAGCGACGCAGACCCGGCAATCGGCCCGCGCCTGGAGATGTACGCGGCCGGAGCCTATCTCTGGATCCCGTTCGAACACATCGCATCAGTCGAGATCGCGCCGCCTCGCGTCCTGCGCGATACTTTGTGGGCTTCCGCGTTCGTGCTTACGGGTCCAAGCTTTAAAGGAACCGACATCGGGCAGGTAATCATACCCGCCATCTATCCGTTTTCCTTCAAGTCCGACGACGAGTCCATCTGGCTGGGGCGCGGCACCGAATGGGTCGCCGACGACGAAGGCCACGAGTTTCCCGTAGGGCAGAAGATATTTATCGTGGATGGCGAGGAAGTGCCGCTGCTTGAGATCCGGTCGCTGGAGTTCACTTCCGATGCCGCTTCGTGAGGATATCCTTAACCCCATCCCCGGGGACAACCCAGGCGGGCAGAACCTCCGGTACGCTCCCATCTACGACCAGATTAAGGAAGCGCGCCGCGAGGACGACGAACTGAATCAGGGCGCCTGGCAGCACGAGCGTAAGGTCGCCGACTGGGTTCTGGTTACCAAGCTTTGTCAGGACGCGATCTCCAAGCAGAGCAAGGATCTGCAATTGGCTGCGTGGCTGTGCGAAGCGCTGATCAAACGCGAGTCCATTGCGGGCCTGCGCGAAGGTCTGGCTTTGTGCCGCGGTCTGATCGAAAAGTTCTGGGATAACCTGTACCCGGAACTGGACGAAGGCGATACGGAGCAGCGGGTGGCGCCTCTCGATTGGATTGGCACGAAGCTACTTGTGTCGGTGAGGACCGTGCCCCTTTGCCGGGGCGGTTACCACTTACTGCAATACAAGGAATCCCGGACTGTCCCGGATGAGGGCTCCACCGGCAAGGACGTAAAGGCCGCCCGGGAGAAGGCCCTGAAAGAGGGCAAACTGGCGCCTGAGATATTCGACAGGTCTTTTGCCGAAACCCCCAAGGCCTTTTACGCCGGCCTCGAAAAGAGCATCGACGGGACCGTGGCGGAGGTGAAGGAGCTCAACCAGGTTTGCCAGGAGAAATTCACCGACACAGCGCCCGGTTTCAGCAAGTTGACCGAGACGCTGGCTGAAGTTCGGCAGGTGGTTCACACCCTGCTGCAAAAGAAACGCGAGACCGAACCGGACCCGGTGGAAGAGGCTCCGGCGGAAGCCGTCGCCGAAGCGCCGGTGGAAGCGGAAGGGGCGCCGGCCTCCGCGGGGGCCGCTCGTACGGGAATCGGCCTCGGCGGGCGCATCTCTACGGAGCCGGAGGATAAGCGCGCGGCCATTGCGGCGGTAGTCGCGGCCGCCGCCACCCTCCGCAAACGCGACCCGGCGAGCCCTGCGTCCTATTTGATGCTGCGCGGCCTCCGCTGGGGCGAGTTGCGCGGGTCCTGCGATCCCATCGTGCTCGAAGCGCCGCCCAGCGACCTCCGCCAGCAGGTCAAGGCGCTCGCGATGCGCGACCGCTGGGCCGATCTTCTGGAACTGGCCGAGCAGATTATGGCTCTGCCGTGCAGTCGCGCCTGGCTGGACCTGCAGCGCTACGTAGTGGAGGCGTGCACCGCACTGGGCGACCAGTACAACGCCATCGCCGTAGCCATCCGCTCGGAATTGCGCACCCTGTTGCGTGACCTGCCGGAACTGCTGGACACATCGCTCACCGACGATACCCCCGCGGCCAATTCCGAAACGCAGAAGTGGCTTCGGGAACTTCTTGCCGAACCTTCCGGGTCGCCACCGCTGCCGAATGCGCCGCACGGTCCCGCCCTCGACGATTCGCGCGCGCCGGGCTGGCAAAAGCGGTTCGTGGATCCCCAGGCCCTGGCCCAGGAGGCCATGCGCATCGGCCAGCAGCCCAAAGCCGTCGAGATTCTACATCGCGAGGTGGAGCGCGCTCCCAACGGCCGCGTCCGCTTCCTGCGCAGAATGCAACTGGCGCGAGTGTGTCTGGCAGCCGGCAAGGACGCCATGGCGCAGATCCTGCTGGATGATCTCGCCGCGGCCATCGATACCCATAAACTCGACGATTGGGAGGATCGCGAAATGATCGCGGGTGCTCTGGTTTTCCTGGTCCAGAGCAGTAAAAAGATCCAGGCCGATGCCAAAGCCAAGCAGGCGCTGTTCGAGCGGATCTGCCGGCTGGATCCCGTGCAAGCACTTTCGGTATAAACTATGCCCCGACCCGGTCCCGATGCCGCAGTCACTTTGTCGGTGCTCGATCGCCTGATCAACGACGACCCGCAAACCTCGAGCGAGGCGCCCCTCACCCGCGCGCAGTCCGTGCGGATGCTGCGCGATGGTGTGCGCCGCGACCTGGAGTGGCTTCTGAATACCCGTCAAGTGGCCGTTCCACCCCCGGAGAGCCTCCGCGAACTCGGCCGCTCTACGTACGTCTTCGGCCTGCCGGATTTCAGCGGCTACAACCTGGGGGCTGTGGCCGCTGAGGCCAGGATCACCCGCCAGCTTCAGTTCGCCTTGAAGGTGTTTGAGCCGCGGCTGGCCAGGGTGCGCCTGGTGCCGCTCGAACCGATGGCCGCCAAAACCCGTACTTTCCGTTTCCGCATCGAAGCGCTTCTGCTCATGGACCCGGCTCCCGAGCACATCTCGTTCGACACCGTCCTGCAACTGACCACGAACCAATACGAGGTTCAGAATGCGGGATGACCTGCTGCTGTACTATGAACGGGAACTGACCTACCTTCGCGAGATGGGCTCGCAGTTCGCCGAGAAGTACCCGAAAATCGCCGCCCGGCTCATGCTGGAAGAGAACAAGGAATCCCAGGACCCCCACGTGGAGCGTCTGCTGGAAGCCTTCGCATTTCTGGCGGCGCGCGTGCATTTGAAGCTCGACGATGATTTCCCGGAAATCACCGAGTCCTTCCTCGGCATCGTCTACCCTCATTTCATCCGGCCCATTCCGTCCATGTCGATCGTGGAACTGCGCCTCGACCTGGAAGGCGGCAAGTTGACCACCGGCCTGAAAATCGACCGCAACACGGTGCTGTATTCCCGCCCCGTCGCCGGCGTCCCCTGTAAATTCCGCACCTGTTATGACACCACGCTGTGGCCGGTCGGCGTGACCGCCGCCGAATGGAAAAGTCCCGACCAGTTGCGTCCCCCGCTGCGCGCGCTGGACGCGGCATACGCGCTTCGGCTGGTGGTGGATTCCCCGCCGGACGTCCCGCTGGCGAAACTGGGGCTCGACCATCTCCGCTTTCACCTCACCGGCGACAACAACCTGGTCCACGCGCTGTATGAGTTGCTGTGCTCAAGGCTGACCCGCATCGTCGTGCGTGACCCCAACAATCCGAAAGTCCCTCCCGTGACGCTGCCCCCTGCCTCGGTGCGGCCCGTGGGATTTGGCGAAGACGAGGGAATGACACCATACCCGCTCCGCTCGCACATCGGCTACCGCATCCTGCAGGAATTCTTCGCGCTTCCCAGCAAGTTTCTCTTCGTCGACGTGACGGGCCTCGACGCCGTCTGGAGCCAGGGCTTCAAGACCAGCGCCGAACTGATATTCCTGTTTTCCAATGCCGGCGACGACGAACGCATACACCGCCTGGAGACCGGGGTTTCGCCCAAGACATTCCGCCTCGGCTGTGTTCCCATCGTCAACCTGTTTCCGCAGACCGCCG
>JARLGM010000014.1 GCA_031292755.1 Candidatus Sulfopaludibacter sp. | reverse complement strand
CCTCCGCGGTAAATAAAAATGTCCTACGTCGAACTGCATGCACGGTCGGCTTTCAGTTTTCTGGAGGGTGGGTGTGTGCCGGAAGAGCTGGCGGGGGCCTGTTCCGAATGGCAAATGCCGGCCATGGCGCTGGTGGACCGGAACGGCGTTTATGGCGCTCCGCGATTCCACATGGCCGCCAAGAAAGCGGGAGTGCGGGCGCATATCGGGTCGGAGATTACCTGCACCAACGGCATTTCCTATCCCCTGCTGGTGGCGTCGCGCGAGGGGTATCAGAATCTGTGCCGGCTGGTGACCCGCATGAAGCTGCGGGCCAGGAAGGGTGAAGGCGCGGCCACCATAGAAGAGCTGGCGGAATTTTCCAGGGGACTGATCTGCCTGACGCGCCATCCCGAAGAGCGCCTGCTGGAGATTTTCGGCCGGCACAACCTTTATGCCGAGCTCCAGCGCCACTACCACCGCGACGAAGAGGCGTGCAACCAGGCCATCGCCGAACGCGCCGCGAGGCTCGGAATTCCGGCCGTCGCCACCAATGGGGTGGCTTACGCCACGCCGGCGCAGCGCGAACTGCTGGACGTCTTCACCTGCGTGCGTCACAAAGTCACGCTGGCCACGGCCGGCCGCCTGCTGGAGCGCAATTCCGAACGCTACGTGAAGACTCCCGTCGAGATGGCACGGCTGTTCGCCGACCTTCCCGGCGCCATCGCGCGCACGCTGGAAATATCCTCGCGCCTGGAATTCACCCTGGCCGACCTGGGCTACGAATTTCCGCGCTTCCCGGTGCCGCCGGGCGAAACCATGGACAGCTTCCTCCGCAAGCGCGTGGACGAAGGCGCGCGCCGCCGCTACCAGCCGTATCACGAGCGCGCGCGCCGGCAGATCGAACGCGAACTGGCGCTCATCGCAAAGCTGGGGCTGGCGGGCTACTTTCTGATTGTCTGGGACATTGTGCGCTTCTGCCGCGAGAACGATATTCTGGCGCAAGGGCGCGGGTCGGCTGCCAACAGCGCGGTTTGTTACGCCCTGGAAATCACCGCGGTGGACCCGGTGGCAATGGACCTGCTCTTCGAGCGCTTCCTCTCCGAAGAGCGCGGCGAGTGGCCCGATATCGATATCGACCTGCCCAGCGGGGATAAGCGCGAAAGCGTCATCCAGCATGTCTACCAGCGTTTCGGCAAACTGGGCGCGGCCATGACGGCCAACGTGATCACGTATCGCGGCCGTTCCGCGGCGCGCGAAGTGGGCAAGGCGCTGGGGTTCGAGATCACTTCCCTGGAGCGGCTCAGCGCGCTGGCGCGCACGTGGGAATGGAAAGATCCCAAAGACACCACCGAGAAGCAGTTCAAAGACGCGGGATTCGATCTGCACCATCCGCGCGTGCGCAAATTTTTCGAGCTGTACCGCATGGCGCAGGACCTGCCGCGCCACCTGGGCCAGCACTCCGGCGGCATGGTGATCTGCCAGGGACAACTGGATTCGGTGGTGCCGCTGGAGCCGGCCACCATGCCCGGCCGTGTAGTGGTGCAGTGGGATAAAGAAGACTGCGCCGATATGGGGATTATCAAGGTGGACCTGCTGGGACTGGGCATGATGGCGGTGATCGAAGAGACCCTCAAGCGTATCCCCGAAACCTATGGCGAAGCGGTGGACCTGGCGCACCTGCCGCAGAACGATCCGGCCGTTTTTGCGGCGCTGCAGACCGCAGACACCATCGGGATGTTCCAGGTGGAGAGCCGGGCGCAGATGTCCTCGCTGCCGCGCATGATGCCGCGCCGCTTTTATGACGTGGTGGTGCAGGTGGCGATCATCCGGCCCGGGCCGATTGTGGGCAAGATGGTGCATCCGTATCTGAACCGGCGGCAGGGGCGGGAGAAGCCGGATTACCTGCATCCTTCACTGGAGCCGGTGCTGAAGCGCACGCTGGGCGTTCCGCTGTTTCAGGAACAGCTATTGAAGATGGCGATGATCGCGGCGGGCTTCACCGGGGGCGAGGCGGAAGAGTTGCGGCGCGCCATGGGGTTCAAACGGTCGGAAAAGCGCATGGCCGATATCGAAGTGAAGCTGCGCGCGGGCATGGACCGGAACGGCATTGGCGGCGAAGCGCAGGAGGCCATCGTGCGCTCGATTACGTCCTTCGCGCTGTACGGATTTCCGGAATCGCACGCCGCGAGTTTCGCCCTGCTGGCGTATGCCAGCGCGTATTTGAAGTGCCATTACCTGGCGGCCTTCACCTGCGCCATGCTGAACAATCAGCCGATGGGATTTTATGCGCCGGCCATCCTGATCAAAGACGCGCAACGGCACGGCCTGCGCGTGCTGCCGGTAGATATTGCTGTCTCAGAGTGGCCCTGCACCATTGATCTACTCCCCCATCCCCAACCCCCATCCCCAACCCCAACCCCTGTCTTGCGTCTCGGCTTTCGCTACGCCCGCGGATTGCGCGAGCAGGCGGCGCAGGCAATTCTGCGGGCGCGCGCGGAGCGGCCGTTCACCAGCGTGGACGATCTGGCGCTGCGCGTTCGCGAGTTGCGCAAGGACGAAATCAATCGCCTGGCGGAGATCGGCGCGCTGAATTCGCTGGACAAGCTGAATCGCCGCGACGCGCTGTGGCAGGCGCAGCGGGCCATTCTGCCGGTAGGCCCCCTGCTAGAGCCGCAGGAAGAGACCGGCCAGCCCTCGCCCTTGCGCGCCATGGACATCGAAGAGCGGCTGTGGGCCGATTATCGCGGCACCGGGCTGACGGTGGGCAAGCATCCCATGGCGCACCGGCGCGCGGAGATGGACGTGCTGGGAGTGAAGCGGGCTAGCGACCTGGCCGGCGTGCGCAATGGCCGGCGGGTGCGCATCGCCGGATCGGTGATCGTACGCCAGCGGCCCGGCACCGCCAAGGGGTTCGTGTTCCTGAGCATGGAAGACGAAACCGGCATCATGAATGCCATCGTCACCCCGGATACGTTCGACCGCTACAAGTTCGAAGTGCTGGGGGAGCGGTTTCTGCTGATCGAAGGCGTGCTGCAGAACCTGGACGGCGTGATTTCGGTGAAAGCCTCGCGCATCGCCGGGCTACCGCAGGGCGCGGCTCCGGACTCGCACGATTTCCATTGAGAGCCGGAGACACACTGTGGAATTGCGGCATCTCGAGCATCTGCGTGAACTGGAATTGGAAGAGCGGGATTTGAACCCCCCGGTTCCGGCGCCCAGCACCTGTCCGGCATTGACAGCACGCTTCCTCAGAACCCGAAGCGTGATTACGTGCAGCCCTGGAACTTCACCCTGGAGAAGGAGGTTGGCTTGGACTTCGTGGGCAGCGGAATGTAGCCCTTGCTAATGTCTGGAACCACCTGCGGCGGGATCCCTTGCGAGAGGGTCGTGCACGTAAGAATTTGACCGAGCCCGGTAGTTGGATTCAGTTTCCAGACACTGCGATCGTCACGCCGGCGGTGCTCGACGCGCCGCCGATCTGCACCGAGACCGGCGTGGCGGCGCTGGACTTGATCCCAGCCGGAATCCGCACATTGATTTGCAAGAGGTCGGCCACCTCACCAGGCGCTCCGCCAACATATTGCAGGTTGTCCACCTCGACGCCACCGATAGTCACGGTCACAGGAAGGTCCGGCACGGGCGGCGTGTCCGATGCGAGACTGCCGTCCATACCAGTGGGGGAAGTCTGGCCGGCTCCGGTCGCGTAAAGCGAAATATAGCTCCCGGCTAGCGCCGGGTTCATCGGGCTGTTGATCGAGCCATCCGGATTCACCGCCGCCGCAGGACCGTAGCCGCTCGAATTCAGGGTGAACAGCGCTGGGGCCGAAGCCGCAACGGGCACCGTGATCGGCGCCGAGTTCTGCCCCTGATAGGTGGCCACCACCTGCGCGCTTGATCCGGTCAGTTCATAGGGCACGACGGCTCCAACTTGTCCGGCCCAAGCGTACAGAATGGGCGCCGGAATGCCGTTGAACGACACGCTCGCCCCGTGCCAAGCGGCGTCGAAGCGGCCGCCGGTACCGGGAGCGGCGGAAGTTATCTGTACCGGTCCAAGTCCCACGCCGGACAGGACCACGATTTCCCCCGGTGCGATCGGGCCGGCGAAATTGCTCGCGGCATTAGAGCCGGCCGCAATCGAAGGAGTGACGGTTGGCCCGCTCGGAGTCAAAACCCGAACTCTGCCGTAGATCTGGTCGGCAACGTAGACCCTCCCATCGGAACCTACGGCCAGGCCCGTCGGGAAAAGCTCGGCGTCGGTAGCAACGCCGTAGTCGCCGCCCGCGCCATAAATGCCGTTGCCCGCGATGGTGTTGATGATTCCGTTAGAAACCTTCCGCACACGCAGATTACCGGTGTCCGCGATGTAGACGTTGCCTGCGGAGTCAACCGCCACGCCCATGGGGCCGCTAATCTCTGCATCGGTAGCCGGTCCGCCATCGCCGCTAAAACCTGCCATTCCGTTCCCGGCGACAGTTGTGATGATGCCGCCCGAGACCTTTCGAATCCTTTGGGCGCTTGCGCTCTGCGGGTAGACGTAGCCGGCGTCCGCGATATAGATGTTGCCCGCGGCATCCACCGCGATGCCCGTGGGGTTGGACAATTGGGCGCTTGTCGCGGGTCCGCCGTCGCCCACCCCGGAACTCCCGCCACCAGCGACCACCGAAGCAACTCCGTTCGAGATCTTCAACACCACGACGCTCCCGTACCTGGGACCTGCGGTGACGTAGACATTCCCGAGAGAGTCCGCGGCTACCGGACCCCCATAAGCGGTGTTCTGTTCCGAGACGCTGATAATACCGTTCGAAATCTCGTAAAGACCGCTTCCCCCACCCACGAAATACAATGTGCCCGAAGGATCCACTGCAACCTGAGTCACTTCTAATGGAGAACTCGTGGCGGGCGCGCCGATGACCGGAACTCCGTACTGTCCGTTTCCAGCTACGGTGGTCACCGTTCCGGCAGTGACCTCGCGGATGCGAGTGCCGTCGGCGAGGAATACGCTTTGGCGGGAATCCACCGCAACGCCGGTGGGGAACAACTGTGCATTGACGGCCAACCCGCCATCGCCGCCGAACCCCGGCGCCCCATTCCCGGCTACCGTCGTAATCACCCCGGCCGAAACCTTTCTGAGGCGATAGTTGCCGGCGTCGGCGATATAGAGATTGCCCGCTGCGTCTACGGCAACCCCCGTGGGAGCGACCAACTTCGCCGCCGCAGCGGGGCCGTTATCGCCGCTGAAGCCTCCCCCTGCACCCCCAACGAACGTGGTGATATTGCCGTTCGCGATCCTGCGGACATAGTTGTGGTAGACAGGTTGTTGCCCAGGGCCATAGCCCGGAGTTACGGTGGGCTCGGAAAAATAGATGTTTCCGCCGGAATCCACGGCGAGGAACTCGGGATTGTTGATCACGGCAGCCGTAGCCGGACCGTTGTCGCCGCCATCGACGCCGCCATTTCTGGAACCTGTCCCAGCCAGAGTCTGAATCGTGCCGTTTACGACCTCCCGGATCCGGTTGTTGCCGCTGTCGGCGATGTAGAGATTACCGGCGGAATCAAAGACGATGCTGCTGGGGAAATTCAATTCCGCGGCAACCGCCGGGCCGTTATCGCCAGCAAAACCAGCTTGCCCATCGCCCACAACAGCGCCGATCACTCCGTTCGAGACTTTGCGAATGCGATTGTTGCCGCTGTCGGCGATGTAGACATTGCCGGCCGAGTCTACCGCAACTCCAGTGGGAAAACTTAAGACCGCGCTGATCGCGGGGCCTCCATCGCCCAACCCGGAACTGCCCCCGCCAGCGAACGTAGCGATGACGCCGTTCGAGACCTTGCGAATACGGTTGTTGCCGGTATCCGCAATGTAAAGGTTACCGGTGGAATCGATCGCGACCGCGGTGGGTCCATTGAGCGCCGCCAGGTTGGCCGGGCCGAAGTCCCCGGTGAAACCCTGCGCCCCGTTGCCCGCGACCGAGGTCACGGTTCCCGTCGCCGTGTCCCAACGCAGGATGGCGCTAAAAGATCCGCCAGTCGTCAGAGGGGGATTTGGCCCTGGCATCACTATCCCAAAGGCGAATGGGATTCCGGACCACTTCGCCACGGCCAAATAGACATTCCCGGAAGCATCGGCAGTGAGCCCGTTGATGGCACTGAGGCAAGCCAGGTTGCCGGGAACATTGACAGGCAACCCACCGGCGAAGGTGGAAACCGAGTAAGTCTGACTGAACGCGGCGCGGCCCAACAAGGCCAGGGTGACCAGGAAAGGGATCTTGAGCATTATACTAAGACCCGGAGGCCGGGCTTTTCCCTACAGGGAGGGCAATAAACTCTGGGCAGCAGCGAACGCCATGTTTCTCTCTTCCCGGCTTTAGCGATTCCAGGGAGCCGACCTCACATACACTTGAAAAGGCGCCCAGAAATAGGGCCGGCGGAAACGCGGTTCGCCCTGGAGCATAGCCAGCTTGGCCTGGTGAAGAGCCATGGCCGGCGACTGGCCGGCGGCGATGCCGGCGTAGAGTCGATCCATGAGCAGGCGCGAGGAGCCGTCGTTGACGTCCCAGAGGCCGGCGACCACGGCGCTCGAACCGGCTTCCAGGAAAGCCCACGCGAGTCCGATCAGTCCTTCCCCGGCATAGATGCGGGCGCCGGCGCTGCGGCAGGCGGAGATGGTCACCAGGCGGGCGGAAAGCGGGGTGCCGATGATGTCGCGGGCTTTCAGAAGATACTGGCCCTCGACGGGCGAGAGAACGATCGCGGATTCGAGCGGACTTTCCGGGTTGGGCTCGGCGTGCGCCGCGAAGTGGATGAGCGAGAATTGGGCCGGGTCCACCTGGCGGTAGGCGGCGAGCGTGGCGGTAGCGCCGGTGAAGACGGCCTTGGAGGCTTGCGGAAAATGATTCTGGATGTCCGTGATTTCGGCCTCGGCCTGCGGCAGTTTATCGTACTGGGGGATGGGAACGGGCGCGCCCATCAGCAGGAGCGAGGGTGGCGCGGCAAGACGCGGCTTTTCGGCGGAGGCCAACAGGGTCATGGAAGGAGCCACCGCGAGATCCACGTCTTCGACCCAGTAATGGGGAGCGGGACCGGGCACCGGCAGTGTTTCCAGATTGAGGCGATGCAGCATGCCGTCCGGCACCACGATCAGACGGCTGCCGCGCGGGATGCGGGGAGCGATATCGCCCAGCAGGACGCTCCATAGCCTGGCGCCGGTGGCATCGCTGGCGGCGATTGGATCGCCCCAGGAATGCTCGACGGAATTGCGCCAGGCGGCGATGAGGGATTCGATTTCGGAGGCGGGCGGCAGGGAGAAGCGGCGGACTTCGCGCGGGGTGATGAGCCAGGCGTAAGAGCGCTCGGGAGCCAGCCAGAAGGAGAGGAGCAAGCTGCCGGTGGTTTGCGCCAGGCGCTGGAGTGCCGCGGCATCGAAGACCATGGGTTTGGAATCCCGGCGGAGCGATTCGGCGAGCACCCGGGCACGGCTGGATTCGATCACGGTGAGGGCTTTGGGATCGTCATTCTGCTCGACCAGGCTGTCCACGTACTGCTTGTAGAAGGGGATGAGGCGGGAGAGAAGGGTGATGCGGTTTTGCGGATTCTCCAGGAGCGAGCGGGCGGAATCGATAGCTGCCAGGGCTCCCGCGAATTCCTGATTGGCCTGTGAGAAGTTCCGCGAGCCGGCGTCGATGTTCGCCAGGAGCGCGTATGCCTCCCAGCGCAGAATCTGGTTCGTCTGAGAATCCGCCAGCAGGTCGCGGCAGGCCCTTACGGCTTCCTCCGGGTGGCCCTGGCCTTCGGCAATGCGCGCCTGATTTCGGACAATGTACGGCCGGATGCGGTTCCCACCCTTCTGATCGACAACGCCGAAGGCCGTCTGATTCCACGTCGCGGCATTCACCCACTGCCGGTCCTTGATGAGCACCAGAGAGAGGTTGGCGGCGTAGCGGGCGGCCTCGTTCCTTTCCCCCGATTGCAGCGCGATCTTGTACGCACGTTGGTAGCTTTGGATGGCGGCAGAGACATCGCCCTGAGCATCCCGGACCAGGCCGAGAAGGTTCAAGTCGGTCATCAAATCGAGCTGCGCGCCGGCGGCTTCAAACAGCTTGATGGCCTGCTGCACATGTTCTAAAGCCGCCCCGGTATTTCCCAGGTAAATGTAATAATTGGCGAGATTGCCGTGAGCCTGCGCCTGGACAAAGCCGGCGTGTGCGCCCCCGGCTTTGTCCAGGGCCTGCATGGCAAATGCGACCGCATTCTCGTACTGATTCGTGTAACGCGCGCACCGGGAGAGGTTATTGAGCGCCATAGCCTCGCGGTAGGTGTTGCCGGTGGCTGTGGCCTGCGCCAGGACGGTCCTGAATTCGGCCGCGGCTGGATTGAATTTCTCCCTGGCCAGGAGCCCGCCTCCGCGGATGAGATGGATGCGAAGCTGGATGTCGGGGTCGGTGGCGCCGGCGGCGGCCTGGTCAAGCAGTTCGTTGGCGCGCCTGGGGTCGGAATAGATGCAGGCGTTAGCCAGATCCGCCTGCCGGCGGAAGGCCATTTGCGCCAGCGCCGGCAGGGGTGGGACCGGCTTTCGCAACAGGGCGGCGGCTTCGTCGTACCGGCTCTGCCCGAGGAGCGCCTCGGCGTGAAGCAGGTGAAATTTCCAGAACCAGATGGTATTCGGGCGATCTTTCCAACGGTTGGCTTCCCTGGAAACTGACTGGATGGTCCGCAGCAGGTTGCCGGAGACGTACATCTCCCACAGGCGCTGGTACGTCTGCTGGGGCGACTCGGGACGCCCGCAGGCCGCGGCCAGAAGCAACAGACACAACCAGACGGCGCTACATGGACGTGTGACCGTTCGTGGAGCCATCGCCAACCGATCCGGATCCGCCGGCATCCGAACCCATGGCCAGCCGGACCATGGTGATGCGGCGGTCGCAATTGCCAACCAGGACTTCGCCGAGGAAGATGCGGCCGAAACCCGGCCAGTAGATCATGTTGCCTACGGGAGGCGGAATTTTATCGACCTCGTTTTTTGGACCGCTGAGCTTAATCCCGGTGACCAGGGTGCAATGATGGTAACCGTTGTACTCCTGGAGTGCCGGCGCACCGGCCTCGGTGCCGAACCGCCAGGCGTATTTCTGGCGGAAGGATTCGGGCTTTTTGGCGTAGTAAGCGGCAAGTTGCTTCTTGGTGCCGCACTGCGCGAGTGTATTGTCGTCGAGTGTCACGGCAACGCGTACTTCTCCCAATCGCATGCCCAGAATCTTATTGCCGGTGGTGGTGATGACCGGCGGGCCGCTCCCCTTCCTGACCGATGACAGGTTAAACTCGACGCGCGCGATATGGAGCTTCTCGAGTACGTCCAGGTTCTCTACCAGGGAATGCACGACGGTGTAATAGGCGCCGCGTTTTTCCGTGCCGTGAGCGCCGCTTTCGACGTGGCGGACCGAAAGCAGGGAACGCTTCCAGGGCCGCTCCACCGGATAGTGGTAGCAGCACTCATGGGCCTGCGCGGAGCCGCCGGTGACCGGCAGGACGGCGGCGCCCAGTGCGGGCACCACGTGATTGAGTCCTTTGAGCTTGCCCAATCGATCGAATTGCGCGGCGACGCCAATGGCGTGCCCGCTGAAAATATAACGCTTGCCGTCTTGGCTCATCAATTCGTGTGCTCCTGCACGGTTGTCACTTCAAAAACCGTTCTGGCGATTTGCTCTTCGGGCCGGCCGTTCCGGAAGGAACGTACGGTTATGATATACCGCGCCGGTTTCAGCGTCCCGGGAAAATAAACGTCGATGGGTTGCTGGGCGCCGGGCGCCGGCACCACGCCGCGGCGCAGGACACGCCCGGATTCGGCGCTCAGTTCCGCCATCACCTCGGCCGAATTGGCGGGCCGTTCGCCGGCAATTTGGAAGTGGAGTGGATCGGCTGGGCTCAATCGCTGGACGGCGGCACGCGAGGTGAGGTCCAGCGCCAAGGCGGGGAGCGCGCGGGGAGCATTCAGCGCGGGAATCGTCACCGTGTTCTGAAAGACGACGACGGCGAGGGCGGCGGTGGCAACCGCGGCTACCGCGGGGGAGAGCCACTTAGCCCGCATCCAATCCAGAAACGAGAGCCCGGGTGGTTTTTGCGCCTCGTCGCGCCAGACGGTTTTGGCATTTTCGATAAAGCAAGACGCGATGCGGAGATCTTCGGCGCAATCCTCGCAGGAGAAATAGTGCTCCTCAAAAGCATCGCGCTCTTCCGCAGGCATGTCGCCTATGAGGTAGCGTTCCACCGCGTTGGTGGTGACCGCGAATTCGTGTTTCATGCTCTCCCTTTAGTTGGTGGCAGCAGGGTGCAGATCGTTACAAATTCGTCTTACGATACCTTGAGGATATTGGTGGCGGCGGGGCGACTCGAACGCCCGACCTGCGGATTATGAGACCGCCGCTCTAGCCAGCTGAGCTACACCGCCACGGAGATTCCAGTGTAGCAAAAGAGCTTATAGCTTTCAGCCCGGCTGCCATGCGGCGGCTTGAGGGGGAGTTTACCCGATTGAATATTGTGGAAAAGAGGGATGGATAGCGGGATGATCCAACTGGTTCTTATGACAAGCGCAACGAATTTTGATTTATTCTGCTAAGCTTCCTAGTATCAATAGATTAGCGCAACCTGCCACACCCTGGTGCAATGCGCGATAAGTACCTTTTATTACTGCATTTAAACAGCGGTGAGCAGAATCTTTCCCACAGAGTTTTCCACAGTTTGCTGTGACATGGATCAGGGGCTGGGGAGCCGACGTTTCAAGGATTCGGGCACCTCCGCCTCCACTTCCACCGAGTCGTCCTGATAGCGGGTGGAGAGAACGCGGCCGAACTCGTGCAGGAGGGCCAGGGTAGCACCGTCGCCGGCGGAAAGGCGGAGGGTCGCGTGGACGATAGGGTCGAGGGGAAGGACCGAGTCGATCAGGGCGAGCAGGCGATCGATACCTTCACCGGAGAGGGCCGAAAGGGCGACGGCCTGGGTT
Source organism: Candidatus Sulfopaludibacter sp. (assembly GCA_031292755.1). GTDB lineage: Bacteria > Acidobacteriota > Terriglobia > Bryobacterales > Bryobacteraceae > Sulfopaludibacter. The sequence continues at coordinate 54,051 of JARLGM010000014.1, read as the reverse complement.
TCATGGCGGGCACCGGCGCCGTTGAGGAGGCGGAGACGGAGGCTTTCGGAGTCCGACGCAGAGGGCCCCAGGCGGTCGGTTTTATTAATGACCAGGATCTGGGGAATTTCGGCTGCGCCGATTTCGGCGAGAACCGAGACTACGTGCGCGGTGTGTTCGACGGCGGCGGGCGAAGAGCCATCGACTACATGGAGAATCAGGGCGGCTTCGGTGACCTCTTCGAGGGTGGCGCGGAAAGCCTGCACGAGCGTGGTGGGGAGATTGCGGATGAAGCCGACAGTATCGCTGGCGAGCACGCGGCGGCGCGACGGCAAGGTCAAAGGCCGGACGGTGGGATCCAGAGTGGCGAACATCCGGGCATCGGCCAGCACGCCGGATTGCGTGAGGCGGTTGAAGAGGGTGGATTTGCCGGCGTTGGTATAGCCGGCGAGGGCCAGGGTGGCGAGTGGGACGGCGCTGCGGCGGCGGCGGTGGAGCGCGCGGCCGGCCCGGACGCCATCGAGCGATTCTTCCACTTTCTTGATGCGGACGGAGATGCGCCGGCGATCGGTTTCCAGCTTGGTTTCACCGGGGCCGCGCGTGCCGATGCCGCCTCCCAAACGGGACATTTCCACGCCATGGCCGGAGAGACGAGGGCGCAGGTAATTCAACTGGGCGAGTTCCACCTGGAGGCGGCCCTCGCGAGTGCGGGCGCGCGCGGCGAAGATATCCAGGATGAGCTGGGTGCGATCGATGACCTTGCAGGAGAGCCGCTTTTCCAGGTTGCGCTGCTGGGTGGGCGTGAGATCGTGATCGAAGATGACCACGTCGATGACGCCTGCCGACACTTCCGCGGCGAGTTCTTCGACTTTGCCGTAGCCGACGAGAGTGGCGGCCTCGGGAGCGGCACGCGTCTGGATGGCGCGGCTGATTACGTCGGCGCCGGCGCTACGCGCCAGTTCGGCCAACTCATCGAGGGATTCTTCCGAGCCGGAAATGGAACGGCGGCCCGAACTGGAAGAAGCGCGGGAAGACCCTTTCCATTCCAACCCAACCAGAATTGCCCGTTCGCGACCGGGATTGCGAGGCGGCGTGTGCTATGCCTCCGAGGTCTGGTGCACCGGGACGCCCGGCACGGTACTGCTGGAGACACCGGCGGTTGCGCCTGGAGAATTGTTGGAGTAGGAATGTGAGGTTTTCTGGGTAACCACCGTAGAGATGGCGTGCTTGAAGATCAACTGCTCCTGGTTGTTGGTTTCGAGCACCAGGGAATACTTGTCAAAACTCTTGATGCGTCCGGACAACTTGACGCCACTCATCAAGTAAATGGTAAGGACGACTTTATCCTTGCGAGCGTTATTCAAAAAACTATCTTGGATGTTCTGCGCCGGTTTGGTCTCCATGGTTCCCCCAAAAAAGAGCCCCCAATATCAGGGCAAATAGAGCAGTTCTACGCTTGCGATTGTAATTGTACACCTATTCACGATGGGGTGGAGCAGCGTTTGCGGAGCGGCCGGAAGGGCCCGCTGTTACTCGTCTTCGTGGTCGTCGTGCGCCGCGGCGGGACCGGACGCAGTCATCCGCGTCAACTCTTCGCGGCCCAGGGAGCGCGGCGGGGCGGGGTTCTTTTTGCCTGTGACTACGACAGGTTCAAGCAGGAACTGGCCGGCCAAGACAAGTTCCTCCTCCAGGTTGAAATCCGGAATGCCTTTCAACTCGGGAATCTGCGCGATACCGTGTTCGGTGATGACGCACTCCATACCGTTCGTCAGGCGGAAGTGAATTCTGAGTTGCTTCCCGATCGAGAGTTTGCGCAGATCCGCGAGCTTCATCGATCGGCTTCCTGATATTCGTTCTCCATTTCACCGGCGGCAATGCGGGCGGCGATGGCTTCCTGGCAAGTGACGCAAAAGCGAGCCCACGGGAGGGCGTCGAGGCGCTTGGTGGAGATGGGTTCCTCACATTCCAGACAGACCCCGTATTGACCGAGATCGATGCGGTGCAGAGCGTCGGAGATCTCTCGCAACAATTTCATGTCGATGCTGTTGCGATTGAGGAAAATCCATTCTTCGTGGTGCTGCTGGCTCAGGTCGCCTTCGTCGGAAGGGACGTCCAACCGGGACACCACCTGAGCCGCCTTTTGAGCCGACATGCTGCGGCGGACTTCCTCCGCCTTCTTCTCAAGCACCTTCTTGTACGTAGCCGTCTTGGGCTTCGGCGCGGTTTTAGTATTCGTATTCATCTCTTTATGACTGCCGATCTCAAAATGATCAGATGGTTAAGACGCGGACCCGGCTTCAAAAGTTGCAAAGGCTCACTGGTGAGGGGTCACTACGCGGACTGAAAAGTATAGCTTGAGTGGCAATACGAAGTCAAACAGGCCGCATTGCTTACAAACGTTTACAAAACTCCGTTGTAAAGAACGCATTCCACTCGCTCGTCTTCGCATTGTTCTCTGGCTAGTTCCTCAACTAGTCTCTCTGACGCAACTCTCCCCCAGGTAGGACGGCCGATCGGCTGTCCTACCTGATTTTTTTCAGGGCTTCGACCAGCTCGGGAACTACCTGAAACAGATCTCCGACGATACCGTAATCGGCCACTTCGAAAATAGGAGCATTTGCGTCTTTATTAATGGCGACGATGGTGCGGGAGCCCTTCATGCCGACCAGGTGCTGGATGGCGCCGGAGATTCCGATTGCCAGGTACATTTTGGGCGCCACGGTTTGCCCGCTGCTGCCGACCTGGCGCTCCATGGGGAGCCATCCGGCATCGCAGATGGGGCGGGACGCGGCCAGTTCGGCGCCGAGAACATCGGCGAGTTCTTGCACGATGGGGATGTTGCCGGCTTCCTTGATGCCGCGGCCCACGGAGACGATGATCTCGGCGGCGCCCAGATCCACGGCGCGCTGCGATTCGCGGAACAGTTCGCGCGGCTTGATGCGAATCTCGGAGGCGGCGATGACGGGGGCGAAGGATTCCACCGGCGCATTGCCTTCGGCAAGCTGATCGGCGCGATAGGCGCCGGCCTGCAACGAGGCGAAGTTGGGGCCTTCGCCCGTAAAACGGATGTCCGCATTCACCTTGCCCTGGAACAGTTGCCGGACCAGCACGAGTTCCCCGCCAGCGACGCGGTGGGCCACCACATCGCTTACGGCGACTTTGCCGAGCGCGGTGGCGAGCTTGGGCAGGAAGTCGCGGACCTGGTAGGTGTGCGGGAACAGGAGCAGGGAAGGCTTGGCGCGATCGATGAGCTGGCGCAGCGCCGCGGTGTAGCCGTCGGGCGTATAGTCCTTCAACAGGTCGTGATCGACGGCGTAGACTTTGTCGAGGCGTTTGGAGGTGAGCTCGCCGGCCAGCGCGGAAATCCCCTGCCCCAGCACGGCGGCGGACGCGGTGGTGTTGAGCTCTTTGGCAAGCTGCTCAGCGGCTGCCAGAGTCTCGAAAGACATGCGGTTCCAAGCGCCCGCACGTTGTTCCAATACGGCCAGGATGCTCATAGAACGCGCGCCTCGAATTTCAGCTTTTCCACGAGTTGGGCGGCCGCTTCCTTGGGGCTGCCTTCAAACAGTTGGGTGCGCTTGGTGCGTTCGGGCAAATAGATCCGGTCAAGCGCGATTGCCGGGGACGCGGATGCGCCGCCCAGGTCGGCGGCGGTGAGCCTTTTGATCTCTTTCGATTTGGCCTTTTTGATTCCCATGAGCGTGGCATAGCGCAGCTTGCTGATGCCGCTCTGAATGGTGAGCAGCGCGGGAAGCGGCATCTCGACGTGCTGGAACCAGCCGTCTTCCAGTTCGCGCTTTACTTTGATGACGCCGTCGAGTTTTTCCACCTGCATGATGATGGTGGCGTGCGGCAGGCCCAGCAGTTCGGCGAGGATAACGCCGGTCTGGCCGTAGCCGAGGTCATCGGACTGGAGACCGGTGAGGACCAGGTCGGGGGACTCGGTGCGGATGGCGGCGGCCAGCATGCGGGCCGCGGCCAGAGGATCGAGTGCGCCCATCTCCTCTTCTATATGAACGGCCCGGTCGGCGCCTTTGGCCAGCGCCTCGCGGATGGTTTGAGCGGCGCGGGCGGGAGCGGCGCACAGGGCCACCACTTCTCCGCCGTGCTTTTCTTTCAATTGCAGGGCTTCTTCCAGAGCATAGGCGTCCGGCTCATTGATCTCGTAGGCAATATCGCCTTCCTCGATCCATCGGCCCGAGGAAGCGATTTTTAGCTGCGAATCGCGAGCGGGAACCTGCTTGATCGCAACGACTATTTTCATAGGGTTAAAAAATCCGTCAGCCTGATCTGCGCGATTTATTGTTACTCGAACCGCTTAAAGATCAGACAACCGTTGGTGCCGCCAAAGCCGAAACTGTTGGAAAGCGCATAGTCGATTTTCATGGGACGCGCGGTGTGCGGCACATAGTCTAAGTCGCAACCCTCATCAGGATTGTCGAGATTGATGGTGGGCGGAGCGATTTGATCGCGCAACGCCATTACAGTAATGCCGGCTTCCAATCCACCGGCGCCGCCCAGAAGGTGGCCGGTCATACTCTTGGTGGAACTGACAGCCACTTCATACACATGATCGCCGAATGCGCGCTTCAGAGCCGCCGTTTCGGCGCGATCGCCCACATTGGTGGAAGTGCCGTGGGCGTTCACGTAATCGATCTGGTGAGGCTCAATTTTGGCATCGCGCATGGCGTTGCGCATCACACGATAGGCGCCGTCGCCATTATCGGGAGGAGCGGTGACGTGGAAGGCATCGGCGCTCATGCCGTAGCCTACCAGTTCGGCCTGAATGCGAGCGCCGCGGCGGCGGGCGAACTCCAGTTCCTCGATCACCAGGATGCCGGCGCCCTCACCGACAACGAAGCCATCCCGATCCTTGTCCCAGGGGCGCGAGGCCCGCAGCGGATCGTCATTGCGCGTCGACAAAGCACGCATGGCCGCGAATCCGCCGATCCCCATGGGAGTGATACACGCCTCCGTGCCTCCGCAGATCATGGCATCGGCGTCACCGTGTTGAATCAGGCGAAAGGAATCGCCGATGGAATGGGCGCTGGTGGTACACGCCGTGGCAGTGGCCGAATTCGGACCTTTGGCTCCACTACGGATGGAGACGTAACCGGAGGCCAAATTGATAATGGTTGCCGGAATAAAAAACGGGGAGATGCGGCGCGGCCCATCCCTGATTAACGTCAGGTGCTCGCGCTCGATAACTTCGAACCCTCCGATGCCGCTGCCGATATAGACTCCGACCTGTTCCTCGTCCTCCGGCGACACTTTCAGGCCGGAATCGGTGAGGGCGTACTCCGCCGCGGCAATGGCGAACTGAATGAAGCGCCCCATTTTCTTAATTTCTTTTTTTTCGATGTAACTGGCTGGATCGAAGCCCTTGACCTCTCCGGCAATCCTGCAGGAAAACGCCGAGGCATCGAACTGGGTGATGGGTCCGATGCCGCATTTTCCAGCACGGATGGCCTGCCAGGACGCCTCAGTCCCGATCCCAAGCGGCGTCACCAAACCGACGCCGGTCACTACTACTCTTCGCGGCAAAACGACTCTCCCTGGTGAGAAACGCGACTACTTTTTGGAGGTTTTCCCCTCGATGTAGTCTACTGCGTCTTTTACTGTGGTGATTTTCTCGGCGTCTTCGTCTGGGATCTCGAGCTCGAAGGCCTCTTCAAAGGCCATCACAAGCTCCACGATATCGAGGGAGTCGGCTCCCAGGTCGTCAACGAACGACGCGTTGCTGTCAACCTGGCTCTCATCCACGCCGAGTTGCTCGACAATAATCTGCTTCACCTTCTGCTCAACAGCCATGCTTCCTCCTGGGATATGGTGCGGACGCGATGATTTTAGCGAGCTTTACGGAGCTTCCGCAACCTGACGGAACAATCGTATCAGCACACCACGAGCGTTTGCCCGAAAATCATGTCCAGTTCACCCCTATTCTGCCACGAAATTCTTTAGATGTCCGGGAACTTTTCGGGATGCACAATAGTCAATCCGGTCATGAGACACGCTTTGCGGACGCTGCTGCGCCAACCCACGTTCATTGTAGTGGCGGTTCTTTCGCTGTCCCTGGGCATCGGGGCGACCACTTCGGTGTTCAGCGTGGTGGACCGGATTCTGTTCCGCAGCCTGCCCTTCCGCGATAGCGACCGGCTGGTGTCCCTGGGACTCCAAGCGCCGGTATTGCCTTACGATTTTCTTCTGGGCGCCGGCTATTTGAAGCTCAAGCAACACGTGCCGGCCGGATTGGAAGCCGTCACATCGTGGGTGGGCGTAGCCGATTGCGACCTGACCGATGGCGAGCCGGTGCGGTTGAGCTGCGCCGCGGTGGAGTCCACGTTCCTGGCCACGCTCGGGGTGACGCCGGTTTTGGGCCGCAGCTTCACGGCAGCGGAAGACGACCCGCGTGCGCCGAAGACGGCGGTGATTTCATACGGGCTGTCGCAGTCGCGCTTCGCGGGCCGGCCCGATGCGGTGGACCGCGTGATTTCGGTGGATGGGCAGCCCACACGAGTGGTGGGCGTGCTGCCGCGCGACTTCGAAACGCCCACCCTGGCGCATGCCGACCTGCTGTTGCCGCAACAACTGGACGACGCCACTCTGGCGCGCGCCATGACGGGACGGCCGCTGCGCATACTCGGGCGGCTGCGCCCGGGCGTGAGTGTGGCGCAACTGCGCGCGCAAGGCGATGCGATTCTGGCCGCCGAACTGGAATCGGCGCACCTACACCTTGCGGGCGCCGGCGAAATCGAACTCCGCGTGCGCACGCTGCGGACTTGCAGGTGGGCGATGCGCGAACGGTCTCCTGGGTGTTGTCCGGTACAGTGTTGGCGGTGCTGCTACTGGCGTGCGCCAACGTGATGAACCTGATGCTGGCCCGGTCGTACGCGCGGCGGCGCGAGATGGCCATTCGGGTGGCGCTGGGTGCATCCCGGTGGCAACTGCTGCGGCTGGCCCTGACGGAGAGCCTGCTTCTGGCCGGCGCGGGCGGGGCGGCGGGTGTGGCATTGGCGCTGGCGATGGTCCGGCTGTTCGTGCGGATAGCGCCGGAAGGCATTCCGCGGCTGGCTGCGGCGACACTGGATTGGCGGGTGCTGGCATTCACGCTTGTCTGCTCTCTACTGGCGGGTGTGGGATTCACGCTGGCGCCGCGATTTTCGCGAGGCCGGGCGTTTCTGGTGGTGACGCAATTCGCGCTTTCCCTGGCGCTGTTGACCGGCGCGGGGCTGCTGGGCCGGGCGCTGTGGAAGTTCCAGCAGAAGCCCCTGGGGATGGAGACGCAGCAGGTGGTCACCGCGTCGCTGTCCCTTTCCGCACAGCGTTATGGCCAAGCGTCGCAGCAACTGGCGTTTGCCGAAGAACTGGAGCAACGGCTGCGCTCAGTGCCCGGTATGGGCGTGGTCGCAATGGGCGATTCGTATCCGCCTAACGTGCCGCAGCGATCGCGTCCGGCGATGGTGTTGCAGATTGACGGACGGCAGCCTGACAAGCCGATGCGAGGGCCGGTGGTGTGGCGCGCGGTTTCGCCCGGCTATTTCAGGGCGCTGGGGATTCGGATCCTGGGCGGGCGGCCCTTCACGGAGCAGGACCGGAGCGAGAAGAACGGGCCGGCGATCGTGAGCGAATCACTGGCACGGCGCCTGTTCGGCGGGGCGGACCCGGTAGGACACTTCCTGGGAATCCAGGGACTGCCTCAGCGTTCGCCGATCGTCGGTGTGGCGGAAAATGTGCGGAACAGCGGCGGGACTGCGCCGGACGATCCGGAATATTATGTGCCGCGATCGCACGCGGCGGACGCGGGGATTTATGCCGCGCCCAACGAACTGCGGCGGATGGCGGCGATCGTACGAACCCCGATGGCTCCTGACGCGGCAGCACGCGTGCTACGGCAGACCGTGGCGGGGATGGACGCGGCGCAGCCCGTTGAGATCGCCACACTGGCGCAGAGCACGGCCCGTCTGGCGGTGCGGCCGCGGTTTGCGGCGACGCTGCTGGCCCTGTTCGCGGCGATCGGGCTGGCGCTGGCGGCGTTCGGACTGTATGGGGTGCTGAGCTTTGTGGTGGCGCGGCGAACGCGCGAGATCGGCGTACGGATGGCCCTGGGGGCAACTCCGGGCCTGATCGGACGAATGGTGCTGCGAAGTGCGGGCCGGTGGCTGGCGCTGGGGCTGGTGTGCGGATTGGGGCTTTCGGTAGCAGTGTCGCGGGCCCTGGGTGCGCTGCTGCTGGGGGTTTCGGCCGCGGATCCGGTAGCGTGGGCGGCGGCGGCGGGGGTGCTGATGGCGGTAGCGTTCGCGGCGGCGTGGTTCCCTTCGCGGCGGGCGGCGCGCGTGGGCCCCATGGAGGCGCTGCGCCAGCAGTAATGGCTGAAAAGCACCACCGGGCGGTGTTTTCGGGCCAGTCGCGCCCTCCTGGTAAACGTTTATTTTTCAATACTGTAGCTGCTTTGTTAATTTGGCGAAACAGATGCACTGTGCGAGTACGTCGAAATTGATGAGGCAGCCTATGAGATTAACCACTTCCAACACACGTATTTCCGGCATCCTGGTGTTTTTGGCTGCGTCCGGCCTGGTCCTGGCGCAACAGAGTGCCCAAACCGGGGGATGGCGCCGCGCCACTGACCCCGCACCCGCGGCCCAGCAGACGCAGCCGCCGGATGCGCAGCAGCAGCCACAACAGCAGGACCCGTCCGAGCCCGTCGCGCGCAGTGACGACTTCGGACAAGCCAATGCGAATGCGCCCCAGGCAGGGCAGCAGCAGGCGAAGCGGCCTGCGTACGGCCTTCCGCCCCAGGTGACGTTGAGACCTGGCACTTATGTGACCATCCGCACCAACCAGATGCTCTCTTCGGATCACAACCAGGTGGGGGATGCTTTCTCCGGCAGTTTGCTGCAACCGCTGGTGGCAGACGGCGTGGTGGTGGCCCAGCGCGGGCAGACGGTGTATGGCCGTGTGGCGGTTGCCGAGAAGGCGCACGGCGGCAAGGATTCCCGGCTCGGGCTGGAATTGACCAGCATCACGCTGGCGGACGGCACGCAGCAGCCGGTCCAATCGCAACTGATAGCGCAGCAAGGTCCCAAGACTCCGCGTGGAGTTGAGGCCGGCACGGTGGTAGGCACGACAGGTGTAGGCGCGGTAGTTGGCGGAATCGCCGGTGGCGGTGCGGGCGCAGGCATCGGCGCGGGTGTGGGCGCGGCAGCCGGCATCATCGGCGTACTGCTGACGCACAACCACGAAACGCGGCTTTATCCGGAATCGGCGCTGACGTTCAACGTGACGTCGCCGATCACGGTATCGACGCTGAATGCTCCGCAGGCGTTCCGCTTCGTGGGGCCTGAAGACTACAACCGGCCGCAGATGCAGTATGCCACGCGTCCTGCTCCGTCGGCGGCGGTGGCTCCCGGATATGGTTACCCCTATCCCGGCTACTATCCGTATTACGGATACGGCTATGGATATCCCTATTGGGGACCGTCCGTGTTCATCGGCGGCGGATGGGGCTGGGGCGGCGGATGGGGCTATGGCGGCTATGGCGGCTTCGGCGGATACCGGGGCGGCTTCGGCGGATACCGGGGCGGCGGCTTCGGCCGGAGGTAACGGCGGCAATGTAGGACAGGCCGGAGGAGGCCTGTCCTACATCTTAGAAACAGTTAGTAAGTTGTCGTCGGGTGTGCGGTCCACGAGTTTGTTCCACGGGTCGATTCCCGCCTTGGCAGGCATTCCTTCCACGGTCAGCGTAAACTCCGTTTTTGCCTTTTCAATTTTCTGTTTCACCAGGTAAAGTGGATTGCCTTTGGCATCCAGGACGCCGATATCGATCCAGTCCGCCAGGGGCATTTCGGTTTCCGCGCCAAGACCGTCCGCCTTGAATTTCCTGGCCGAGACAGCCAGTTTCACCTCGTACTTACCGCGCGAGAGTTCGCGGAAAGTGGCGGAATCGGCCTTGTTTTCGTAGAGCGTGATGGAGTCGAAGCCGTCGTTGAGCAGGTATTGAAACTCGGGCGGCGTCACCCGGCGGAGTTCGGCTTCCAGTTCCCTGGTGGTGGTGTAAGGCGGCTCCTACCAAGCCACTTTCTGCAAATAGGTGCGCAGGGCACGATTGATGTTGTCTTCGCCGATGTAATCCTGCAAGGCATAGAAGACCACGCTGCCCTTGTTGTAATGCACGTAGGGCTGGCCTTCGGAGCGGAGCAGGGGCGTCTCTTTGGTTTCTTCGCCGCTACGGCCGTTCAGGTACTGATCCATTTCGTATTTCAGGAAGCGCCGCATGCGCGCGGGCCCGAATTCCTTCTTCATGACCATCAGGGCGGTGTATTGCGCCAGCGATTCGGAAATGGTGGGCGAACCCTGTACATCCGCGCCCACCACCTGGTGGCCCCACCACTGGTGAGCCACTTCGTGCGCCGTGACGTAGTAGGGGTAGTCGATGTCCTTTTCATTGGTGGGGTCTACGCGGGCGATGAATCCAATCGCTTCGGAAAACGGGATGGATGCCAGAAAAGATTGGGCGAAGGACTGGTATCGCGGGAACTCCACGATGCGCACGGTCTGGTTCTGGTACGGGCCGTAATTGGTGGTGCAGTAAGCCAGGGCGTCCTTGAGCCCCTGCATCATTTTGCCCAGGTTGTATTCGTGGCCGGGCTGATAGTAGATGCCCAGGTCCACGCCGTTCCACCGGTCGCGAAGCACGCGGTAGCGAGCGGAAACGGCGCAAAAGAAGTGGAGCGCCTTGCCGCGCGTGCGATACGCGAAGTAGCGGCGCGAACCCTGGCGCCACTCGCGGAGCAGTTCGCCGGGGGCGATGGCAATCTGGTCCGGCTCGGTGGAAATGGCGGTATCGAGCGTGATCCAATCGGCGTCGTGGGAAGTATCGTTTTGCATGCGCCAGACGGCATCGTCGAGGTCGTGCATGCGAGGCTTGGGAGCGAGTCCATGCTTGCGGCGGACGGCATCCCGGGAAAGCTCGGCGCCCTCCTGATAACCGAAATCGGGGAAGGAATCACTGTCCAGAAACGTGCCGTTCTCCACCACCTTGGTGGCCAGCCCTCCATTCGGGAAACCGTGCGGGGAGAATTCGAAGTCGAAGTCGAAAGTGCCGGTGGCGCCCGGCGGCAGGGGTTGCGCCAGCCGGTAGATGCGCAGGCCGGCGTCGCGATCATTGACGGCGAGTACCGTTGGAAAGGAAAACTGCATGAGGTGAATCTGCCAATCGTCGCCGAACTGCTGGGTGACCAGCACCTGATCGATGGGGCGGCCGGACTTATTGGCGATCCGGTAGGTTCCATGCGCGCGGAAGCGGCCTTGCGACGGGTAAAGATCGATGGCAATATTGGTGGCCGTGATACGAGGCTGCGGGATCCCCAGGTACTTGCGGTACGTCTGTTCGTAACGCTTCGCCGCTTCGTCGTGTTGCCAGGTGGTGCGGTAGCGGTGCAGGATGTGGGTGTTGTAAAAGATGACCGCGCCCAGCGCGGCGAACGCGGCGCCGGCGGCGATCAGTACCAGCACAACAGGCTTGCCGAAGCGGCGGCTGGCGATGCGGAGGCGCGAGGGCCAGTCCGTGGCCATTCCGCGCACCCAGAACAGGTTCGCCAGCAGGGCCAGCATCACGGCTGCGCAGGCCCAGTACGCATCGAACAACAACTCGGGCCCCAGAAAGAAGCCAAAGCGGTTCATGTCCGAATAGATATGATCCGTGCCGGAGCCGTAGTTATAAATATGTTGTTCGAATCCCAGGCGTCCCATAAACGTGAAGGCCAGGTAATACAGCACCATGATGAAATGGCCCAGGTACTTATGGTTGACCAGGGTTTGCACGGTAAGAGCCAGGACGCAGATTAGTAAGTAGCCGATAAGCTGGAGTCCCAGGAGTTCCTTGATGTACAGTAGCGGTTCGATGCGGGTGTAGCCCTTGGAGAGTTGGATGCCGATGCCCGCCAGCATGACGACGCATTGCAGGACAGCAGGGATCAGAAAGAGGGCGAACAGCTTGGAGAGGTAGGAGATCCAGCGGGGGAGCGGGAGAGCGTCCATGAGCTCGTGAGTCCTGGCATCGCGCTCGCGCCAGACCAATTCGCCGGAATAGAAGGTAATGAGGATGATGATGAAGATAGCGAACGAGCCGCCCGCGATCGAAATGGTCTGGTAAGTGACGGGGTAAGTGGGGGTGCCGTACATATCGCCCAGCGCGCGGCCGGCGAAGATGACGACCAGAACTCCAGCTAACACGATTGCAAGAAAGTAGATGTTCTTAACAGTCTCGGTGAAGTTAAGCCACGTGAGGCGGCAGAGCGCGGCAACGGGCGAAATCGCCTGTTTCGGGGGAAAAGGCTGGCGCGGAGCCGGCGGGGCCTGGTCCACGACAGGCGCCCGGCCCGCCATGCGCAGCGACATTCGGAATTTCCAGAAGGTGAAGGCGGCTAGAACCACCGCGAGGGCCAACCAAAGCACGCGATTCCAGAGCAGAGGGCCCTGCAATTCGACCAGTCGGGCGTTCTTTTCGGCGATGGTCCAATACTGCGTGAGGCGGTCGGCAGCTTCGTTGCCGAAGGGATCCACCAGGGAGGCGATCCAGCGATTTTCGATGTCGCCGGTCAGGGAGATGGCGATCAGGTATCCGGTGACCAGCAGCACGTTGCCCACGTAGACGGCGGCGGCCTTGCGGGAGAGTGCGCCGAGCGAAAAGAAGATGGCGCAGGTCAGCAGGATATTGGGAATGACGCTGGTGACGTACGGCATGACGTAGGCCAGCGCGCGATTGGGCCCGAGGCGGGCCGGATCCATCCCGGGCAGGAGCGTGGCGGCCCAGACTCCCAGGCCGATGCTGCTGAAGATGAGCACGAGAATCAGCACGGCTTCCAGGAACCGGCCCGCCAGGTAGCCGGCCTTGCCGATGGGGTAGGTGAAGAGGAAAGCGTCCGTGCCGGTTTCGAAATCCTGGTAGGCGGCGCGGCCCGCGATGGCGGCCATCACCAGCATGCCGAAGTAGCCGAACAGCGTGATGATGCTGTGCAGAATGTAAGGGGAATTGACCAGCACCTTGCCTTCGCCCATGTTGATGATGGAATCGGCCATGGCGCCGCCCGTGCCCGCCATGGTCACGAAAGCTATGGCGAAGAAGAACACGAAATATACGTAGGTAGAGATGGAGCGGAGGTGCCGGGCGAATTCGAAGCGGACGAAGGCGGTCAGCACGTGGCAGGCTCCGGAGCGTGCACCGTCGAAAAGTAAACATCCTCCACGTCGGGCGCCGCGGCGGTGAATTCGGGGCCCGGACATGTGGGGGAGAAGACGCGGATGAGGGTGCGGCCGGCGGCCAGGCGCATGGAGATGACCGGGAGCGATTCCTGGTAGCCGGGCACGTCGGCGCGCGAAGCGCTGGTCTGCCAGATGCGGCCTTCCAGGCGCTCGGCGAGTTCGCCCGGAGCCCCGGAAGCGACCACACTGCCCTGATGGATGATGGCCATCGCGGGGCACAGGTCGGCGACATCGCTGACGATGTGGGTGGAGAGGATGACTACGACGCGCTCGCCGATTTCACTGAGCAGGTTGTGGAAACGGGAGCGCTCTTCGGGGTCGAGCCCGGCAGTGGGCTCGTCGACAATCACCAGTTTGGGGTCGCCGATGAGCGCCTGAGCGATGCCAAAGCGCTGCTTCATACCGCCGGAAAAGGTGCCGAGGCGCTGATTGCGGGCGTCCCACAGGTTCGTCTGGTGGAGCAGCATGTCCACCACCGCGCGCCGGCCGGCGCGGTTGCCGATACCCTTCAACTCGGCGAAGTGGTCCAGCAGACGCCAGGCGGCGACTTTGGGGTAGAGGCCGAATTCCTGGGGCAGGTAGCCGAGCAGATGACGGACGGCATCCTTTTCGCGCAGCACGTCGAGGTCGTCCAGGAAGACGGTGCCGGCGTCGGCTTCCTGGAGGGTGGCGAGAATCCGCATGAGCGTGGACTTGCCTGCGCCGTTCGGGCCGAGCAGTCCGAAGATTCCGGAGCCGGCGGTGAGCGTCACATCGCGTAGCGCGCGGACGCCATTGGGGTAGGTCTTCGAAAGGTTCCGGATGCGCAGTTCCATCGGTGAGATTCTATCCGAAGGCTGAAGATCAGGTAAGAGGGCATTTGGGGCCACAGTGCATGTCCGGTGTATCCCCGGTGCTACAATCACGTTTCCTGTGAAAGACCCGCTGGTCGGCCCCGTGGCTGCTATTGCCTCGGGGATCCTGGTTTCCCGCTTCGTACCGTTTCATCAGTTCGAATTGGTCGCGGCCATTGGCGCCTTTTTCCTGCTGGGAATTCTTGCGTTATACCGGAAGGCGCGCTTCCTGTCCGGCCTCTGCTGCATGTCAGGGCTATTCTTAGCGGGTGCGCTGACCGCGTTGGCGCATTCGCCGGGTCCGGCGCCCACGCTCGATGTCGAAGGCCGCGAGGTGGTGATCCTGGGCGGCTGCGTGGTAGAGCCTCCGGCGATTTCCAGCGGGCGCGAGCGCTTCCTGCTGGAACTCGACCCCGGCGCGCGCGCGCAAGTGACGCTCTACACGAAGAAGGATGGCGAGGCGCTGCCGGCTCTACGCTACGGGCAGAACATCGAACTGGACGCGCGCGTGCGCAAGCCGCGCAACTACGGCAATCCGGGCGCCTTCGATTACGCGCACTACCTGGCGCGGACGGATATTTACTGGACCGCCTCGGGCGCCGCGGATAGCGTGAGGATTCTGCCGGGCCATTGCGGGAAGGCCTTCGCGAAACAGGTGATGGACCTTCGGGCCGCCATGATCGCGCGAATCGATCGGATCTGGGGCGCGAGCAGCTACCAGGACGGCATGATGCAGGCCATCCTGCTGGGCCAGACATTCCAGATGCAGCGCGTGTGGACGGAAGACTATCGCAATACCGGGACGTTCCACGCGCTGGTGATTTCCGGCACGCACGTGGCGATTCTGGCAGCGTTCTTTCTGTTTATCCTGCGGGTTTGCTTCGTGCCGGAGAGCCTGGCGTTGCTGATGACGGTGCTGGCGGCGTGGCTGTATGCGCTGGTTAGCGGGTGGGGAGCGCCTTGCGTGCGGTCGGCCGCGGGACTGACTCTGTATATGGCCGGCAGCTATTTCTATCGCGACCGGCGCCCGGTGAATCTGCTGGCGGCGGTGGCGCTGGGCTTTCTGTTGTTCGACCCGGAGCAACTGTTCGAGGCCAGCTTCCAACTCACATTCCTGGCGGTGGCGTTCCTGGGAGTGTTCGCCATGCCGTTCATCGCCGCTACCACCGGACCGCTGGCGCGCGGCCTTACCGATCTGGGAGACACGGCACGGGACCTGCACCTGGAGCCGCGCGTGGCGCAGTTCCGTATCGAAATGCGCCTGCTGGCGGAGACGCTGCGTGGCGTTCTGCGCGTGCCGCTGAGCGCGGCTCGCGGGGCTGTAGCGTTGCTCGGCCGGGTGCTGTTCTTCTTTTTCGAAGTGACCGTGGTCTCGGCCGTGATTCAGATCGGGCTGGCGCTGCCCATGGTGGTGTATTTCCATCGCGTGGGGTTAAGCGGGCTTTCGGCCAACGCTCTGGTGGTACCGGTGATGGGTCTGGTGGTCCCCGTGGGATTTGTGGCCCTGGCTACCGGCTGGATGTGGGTGGCCCGGGTGAGCGGCTGGTTGTTGTGGGTGAGCCAGGAGATTGTGCGATGGCATGCTTCCGTGGAGCCGAACTGGCGGATTCCGACCCCGCCGTTGTGGGTGGCTCTGGCATTCTCGGCGGCGTTGATTGCGGCGGCGGTGGCGCGCGGAAGATGGTGCCGTCTGGCGGCCGGGCTGGCGGTGGCGGCAACGCTGGCGGTGCTGCTGTGGTCGCCCTTTCCGCCGGAGCAGCATCGCGGGCAGTTGGAGCTTACGGCGATCGATGTGGGGCAGGGCGACAGCCTGCTGGTGGTGTTTCCCGACGGCAAGCTCCTGTTGCTGGATGGCGGCGGGATTCCGGTATTCGGCCGCAGCGCCAAAACGCAGTTGGATATCGGAGAGGACGTAGTGGCGCCATACCTGTGGCAGCGCGGCATGCGCACGGTGGACGTGATCGTCCTTTCCCATGCGCACGAGGACCACGTCGGCGGCCTGCCCGCGCTGGTGAGCGATTTCCGCCCGAAAGAGCTGTGGACGGGCCCGATACCGGAGAGTCCCACATGGCATGAGGTGCGCGAGAGAGCCGCGCGGAACAGGTCTCGCATCGTGCCCCTGACGGTCCCGTCGCGATTTGCCTTCGGAGGGGCGGAGATTCAAGTGCTGGCGCCTCTGCCGGACTATGTTCCCGGCGATACGCCGAAGAATAACGATTCGCTGGTGCTGCGCGTGCGGTACGGGCGGCACTCGTTCCTGCTGTGCGGCGACGCCGAACGGCAGGTCGAGCGGGGGATGCTGGAAGCCGGCGAGATTGAAGCGAGCGATGTGCTAAAGGTAGGGCATCATGGCAGCCGGACCTCCAGCACGGAAGAGTTCCTGGCGGCGGTCCATCCGGCGTTCGCCCTGATTTCGGTGGGGGTGGACAACAGCTATGGTCATCCCAATCGCGATGTGGTGGACCGGTTGGGGCAGCACGGCGCGGCGGTCTTGCGGACCGACAAGGACGGATTGATCACCGTCCGCACGGATGGCCGGCGGCTGTATATGGAGCGGTACCACGATGGCGCGGCGGGTCCGCAAACGGCAGCGCCATGGGGGTTTTGAAGGCCGGGGAAATCGTCAGGATCCGGCTTCCCAAGGATTGAATAGCGAAACACCCAGATCTTCGTAGTCCCTGACATTTCGAGTCACGAGAACCAGGTCGTGCTTGAAAGCCGTCGCAGCAGGGACTGCGTCAACGACCGGGCGCGGCCTGCCCTTCGCTTTCAACCGCGCAGAGAGTTCACCCCAGTGTTCGGCAATCGCCAAAGTAACGGGCAAAACCCGGTCCCCCAGCCAGGGCCTCATCTCGTTGTCCAGCCAATCATCGAGAATCGCGCGGCGGTTGCCTTTCGGCAAAGACGCAATACCCTTCCGGATTTCTCCAATGGAAAGCACGCTCACAAAAACGCGGCTTTTGGAACGGCGGAGAAAAGCCTCTACTGCCGGCGAGGGTACTGGTTTAGTGAGTTCAGAGAGGATGTTCGTATCGACCAGGTAACCGTTCACAGAGCGATATCCCGGCGGCGTCCTTATCCCGCTCAAAATCCATATCCAGGCCGCGGAACGGGGATCTCGCAAACAAGTCCGCCAGGTTGTCTACTTGCTGATGTATGGGCCTCCCGGCGGTAGCCGATGAATGGAGGGCGCGCACTGCCCGATCGACCGCGTCCTCTGTCGAACGCGCGGCGCCTGCTTCAACCACCTCCAGGAGAAGGCGCGCCTGTTCCTCACTCAGCGTAATCGTCATGGCTGCGACTCCTTCCTCTTTCACGGTACCGAATTCTGAGTCCGGCTGTCACCTTGCGAGCACGGCCCAGTGGCCGGATGAGCCTGTTGAGACTCCAGGAAGGACTGGAAGTCTACTCGAAGTTGACGGCGGTGGTATTAGCGCCGCAGACGAGCACGCCGACGTGCTCGCCGGGGCGGGGCTGATAGCGGCCGGAGAGGAGCGCGGCCATGGCGGCGGCTCCGCCGGGTTCGGTGGCCACGCGGAGAACCCGCCAGAGGATGCGCTGGGCCTCTTGTATGGCACTGTCCGGAACCAGCACCACGCGGCGGACATACCTCTGGGCGAGGGGAAACATCAACTGGCCCACCTGGCGGGGCGCGAGCGAATCGGCGGCGATCCCGCCGGCGGGTGAATCCACCGGGTGGCCGGCTTCCAGGGCGCGCGCCAGCGTGGGCGCGGCCTCGGGCTCGACTCCGAGGAGCGCAACGCGGCCGGCGTACCACGCGGCGATGCCTCCGATCAGGCCGCCTCCGCCCACGGCGACCAGCAGCGAATCCAGGCCGGGGGCCTGCTCTTCAAACTCGAGGCCGACGCTCCCCTGCCCCAGCATGGTCTCGGGCTGGTCGTAGGCGTGCACGGGCATGGCGCCGGATTCGGCGGCCCACGCTTCGCTGGCTGCCAGGGCGTCGGCGTAGCGTTCGCCGGTCACCACCAGATCGGCGCCATAGCCGCGGATGCGCTCCATTTTGGCCGGCGAGGCCACTGTGGGCACGAAGATGCGGACCGGTTTGCCCAGCTTTCCAGCGGTGTAGGCGACGGCGACCCCGTGATTGCCGCCGGAAGCAGCCACGACGCCGGCGGCCGGGATTTCGCGCGCCAGCATGTTGGCGAACGCGCCGCGCGTTTTGAACGACCCGGTGTGCTGCAGGAGTTCGAGTTTCAGGGTGAGACGCACGCCCGGCAGGTTGAAATCGGCGCCATCCACTTCCACCACCGGGGTGCGGCGGATGTGAGGGCGAATGATGCTGTAGGTGCGGGAAATGGACAAGCGATCGATGGTCGTAAGCGGATTCCTACTTTTCTTTGGGCAGTAACTTGACGTTAGAGGGAATCGTAAATATGCTGTCGCTGATGTCCTTGTCGATCTCCACGGATTCCGCGTACATCTCGTAAATCTTGTCGCCGTTACGCTCACGGCGCACGTCGTATGGCCATTTCACGCCGCCCGGGACTGCGCGGTACTTGCCGAAGAGAGTGGTTTCGGTATCGAAATCCTTGAACTGGGGGTTGCGCCGCCGGTACGTCTGCCGGACGGGCAGTTTGCTGAACCGATCGAACATTACCGTCACGGTGACGCCGCCGGCGTCGGTAATATCGACGATTTCCACCGGGGCTCTTTCGTAGAAGTCGGACCCCTGAGAGTACAAGGAGAGTCCGGGTTCGTTGAGACGCTGGCGCAGGATGTAAAAGATGTTGCGCAGGGTGGTGTCCTGGTAGCTGGCCCAGCGCTGGTCGTCGAAGGGGCGTGCGCCGTGAAAGCTGATGTCCCATGCGCCAGTTTCGGTGAACAGGAGCGAGCCTTCATCCTGCTTCTTACCGAACAGTTCGCGCTCGCGCACGGCCACTTTGCCCGGCACCGGCGCCAGGTAGCGGGTATAAATGGTGGCCGTGGAGTAGCCCGAGATCTGCTGGCGATAGAAGGAATAGGCGCGTCCGGTTTCGACGCGGTCGGTCATGTGAAGGAAGGCATCGCCGCCAAGGGCCGCGACGGCTTCGTCGAGCACGCGTTTGGCCCGCTGCTGCCGGGTTTCATCGGCCGCCGGGGCAAGCGCCGCGACTGCCAGCAATACCAGCGCCGCTCGTTTCATTTCCGCACTCCCGGCGCAGGCTTCTGGTCCAGATCGGTGAGTTGAAGATCGGAATTGAACTTCGCTTCGGTAACGGTGACGTTGGCGAATTCCTGCGAACCCTGCATGACGAGGGTCTTGAAAGGAATCATGATACCGTCGACGTCGCGGAAATCGGAATAGGTTTCCAGCACCTGCAGGCGGGCGCCGGATTCCTGTTTCACTTCATAGGAGACCGTCTTAGGCAGGCCGGTCGACGAGTCGAAGGTGATCAAAGCGGAATCGCCGGCCGGGGAGCCGACTTCAATCCCACCGCTCCCGGCCGTGGTGAGCGTCCGGCCGGGGATTCGATCGCCCAGCAGCAGGCGGAAATAGAGACGGAACAGCGTTCCGCGCACCTGGTCCAATTGCAGGTCCACCAGGGGGCCTTCGCCCTGCGGGGTAGAGATCCAACCCTG
The DNA here is from genome assembly GCA_031292755.1 of Candidatus Sulfopaludibacter sp. Lineage (GTDB taxonomy): Bacteria > Acidobacteriota > Terriglobia > Bryobacterales > Bryobacteraceae > Sulfopaludibacter. The sequence goes on along the minus strand of JARLGM010000014.1, from coordinate 34,399 downwards.
CGTGCCGTCGTAATAGGCGGAGATTCCACCGCCCGGCACTTCACTGTCCTGACGGAAGAAATCGGGGGCGATCCACCGGGTGCGCACCTTCACTTGCAAACGGCCGGCAGCGGGCGCCAGTACGAACTCGTTGGTTTGCACGAAATCTTTCGCGGCGGCCAGTTTGTCCGCACCGCCGGCAGCCTTTTGGGCGCGGGCCAGAATCTCCACAGCCAGGGTGTTGACGGCAACGGGCGCCACGGTGGGAGGCTTGATTGCCAGGCTGATGGGCGTCACCGGTCTGCCCAGGACTTCCAGGGGCTGATCGAAGGCGTTGGGGTTGCCCACGGCCACCAGGCTGAACATGTTCGGGTCCAGATGCGCTTGGGAAACGCGCAGCACGTCGGCGCGGGTGACGTTCGCCAGCGCCTTTTGATACCGCTGGATGAAGTCCATGGGGTAGCCGTAATAATCGTAGGTCAACATGCGGGATAGAGTTTTCTCCCGCGTGTCGAACGCGAATACCAGGCTGTTGAGCGCGGTCTCTTTGGCCACCCTCAATTCTTCTTCGGTCACTTCGGATTCGCGCATCCGCTGCGCTTCCTTCTGCACGGCGCGAATGGTTTCCATGGTAGAGAGGCTCCCGGTGCTGCCGGAAATTTCCAGCAGGCCGGGGTGATCGTAGTTCGCGCCCCAAACGGCGTTAATGCTGTAGGCCTTGCCCATCCTGGTCCTCACCTGCTGGAACAGACGGCTTTGCGCGCCGCCGCCGAGGATGTTCGCCATGATTTCCAGGGCGGCATAATCCTTGTCATTAAACATGCCGCCCAGTTGGCCCATGGCGAAAAAGGTCTGGGTGGCGCCCCCCGTCGCCGCCAAAAACGTGCCCGGCGAAGTGCGGGCGTTCACCTCGGGAAATTCCGGTACCGGCTCCCCTTTGACCGTCCAATCGGCGAAGAGCTTTTCGATCCTGGTCTTCATGGCGGCGGCATCGAAATCTCCCCAGAGGGCGAGCCGGACATTGGCGGGGAAGAAATAGCGATTATAGAAGGCCTGCAGGTCAGGGCGCGCGATAGCGTCGACGGTGTCATGTTCCATCTGCCAGCCGTACGGGTTTTGGGTTCCGTACAGAATATCGGAGAATTCACGCTGGACTATGGTGGCGGGGTCATCGTTGCGGCGCGCGATGGCGCTGTGAAGCTGGGTCTTGGCCAGATCGATTCTTTCCTGGCGGAACTCCGGGGCCGTAATCACATCGTGAAAGATGGCAAGCACCGGACCGGCGCTTTCCTTCAGGGCAGTGAAGGAGACGGTGCCCGAACTCTCGCCGATAGAGCTTTCCACTGACGCGGCCACATCTTCCAGCGCTTGATCGATAGCTTCCCCGGTCTGCTTCCGCGTGCCCCCGGTGCGCAGGACCATGCCGGTCATGGTGGCTAAGCCGATCTTGCCGGCGGGGTCGAACAGATTGCCGGTACCGATGCGCGCGCTCCCGCTAACGATCGGCAGTTCGTGATCTTCCAGCAGGAAGAGTTTGATGCCGTTGGGCAGCGTGACGGTTTCGACGGGCGGAATGGGAATGGGCTTGGCCGCGGGATACTTGAGGTCCTTATAAGAAGGCGCCGCCGTGACACGGGCCACCGCGGGACGCGCCGGCCCGGCTTTCTTTTTGGATGCTTCCTGAGCGGAAGGCGGAGCCTGGGCGGCCAGGTGCGCCGCAACCAGAACCGGGACTATCCAGAGTTTTTTCATTACCGGCCTCCCGCGAACCCGGCCCCGGCAGGCGCCGGCGAGGGGACCCGGGTCCGGATATAGGCCACCGTGCGGGGCCGGGCGATGAGGTACTTCAGGGCCACGCGCTGCACGTCGGAGGCTGACACCTTGTTGATATCGTCTACCGAGGTGAACAGTTTTCGCCAGTCGCCGTAGTTGACGTAGTAAGTGGCCAGCAGGTTAGCCAGTCCCGCGTTGTCAGCCAGGCGCCGGATCACGATGGAACGGGCCTTGGTCTTGGCGCGGTCCAGAGTTTCCATGTCCACGGGCTTGGATGCGAACCGCAACATCAAGGCATCCAGCGCCCTCTGGTTCTCTTCCACCGTGTGGTTCAGGGCGGGCGCCAGGATAAACACAAACTCGTTCGGGTAGCGGCCCTCCGGGAAGGTACCATACGCCAGAGCGTTGACAGCCAGCTTCTGGTCCTGCACCAGATGCTTGTACAACAGGCCGGTGCGGCCATTGGAAAGGATCAACTGGAGGACGTCGAAGACCGGGTCATCAGGGTTGTTCTGGTCCGGCCGATGGTAGCCGATGACGGCCAGCGGTTGGCTGGGCAGGTCTACGGTAACGGACTTGTCGCCGGCTTGCGGGGGTTCCACGGACCGCACCGGGGAAGGCAGGGGCCGGGCGGGAAGCGGGCCAAAATAGCGCTCAGCCATACGCCGGGCCTCGGCGGGATCCACATCTCCCACGATGGCGATGGTCATATTAGCGGGTACGTAATATTTTTCGAAGAACGCCTCGGCGTCCCTGGTGCGCAGGTTCTTCAGGTCGCTGGGCCACCCGGTGCCGGGGTTGCGATAGGGATGGGCTTCAAAGGAAGCGGCCAGGAACTGTTGGATCAGTTTGCCTTGCGCGTTGGACTCGATCCGCATGCGCTCTTCTTCCATCACCACGTCGCGCTCGGTGTAGAACTCGCGGAAGACGGGATGAAGGAACCGCTGGGATTCCAGCAGGAACCATAGCTCCATGCGGCCGGAAGGCAGGCTGTAGTGGTACACGGTGGAATCGAGCGAAGTGCCGGCATTCAGATCGGCGCCGCCGTTCTCCTCGATCACGCTCAGGAATTCGTTCGGCACAACGTAAGATTCGGCCGATTCCATGGCGACTTTCAGGCGTAGCTTGAGGAGGTCGATCTTGCTGGAATCCGCCTTAAGTCCTTTGTCGCTCTCGGCCTCGATGGAATCGTTAATCTCCTCCACCGAGTCGAGCGCTTTCTTTTCGGCGGCCCAGTCCCTGGTACCGATGGTTTCGGTTCCCTTAAAAGCCATGTGCTCGAACATGTGGGCGATGCCTGTCCGTCCGGAGGGATCGTCGACGCTTCCGGCGTTGACGTAGGTCTCGAAAGAGATGACGGGCGCTTCGTGACGCTCCGCCACGATGAAGTGCAGGCCATTCGGCAGCGTGAATTCGGTAACCTTCTTTTCGAACGCCTTAAGGTCCTGCGCAGGCACGGAAACCGGGGCCAGCAGCAGGAGCAGGCACAAAGGGGGGGCTTTCACGATATTCTATGGCTCCTGTATCTTTATAGAGAATAGCAAGGGGCCGGCGGTGGCGTCAGATTCGGCTATACGGGATTCAGAGTCGCCCTCGTCTCAGGGAATCCCTAAGAGAGTCGGTACTAAAATCAAGTACTAGAGTGACTTCTGTTCTGGCTCCCAAACTCGCATAATGAAGTGGTTCGGACTGAAACGGACTAAATTGCGTTATGGCTTGGGAACAACAGTCGAAGGAAGTTGAGGCTATTGCCGGAGACCGAAGAAGCGACCGGCGTTACGCCCTTCATTTGGATCTGCGCTGGAAGCTGATCCGGCGGAGGCGGATCCTGGAAACCGGTATAGGCCGTACTTTGGATCTTTCCAGCGGCGGAATTCTAATCGAAACGGAGCGTTCACTCCCCGTGGGCCTGAACCTGGAACTTTCCGTGGCATGGCCGGTGATGTTGCACAATGTATCGCCGATGCAACTGGTAATCTCGGGACGAATCGTGCGATGCGCAGGCCAACGTGTCGCCATCCGGATGCTACAGCATGAGTTTCGAACCGCGGGTACAAATTCGGATCAGCGTAAGGGCGCCGCGGCGCCGCGCGGTCCGTTGACGCTGATTGCCAAGCCCGGTCCGTTTTTTAACCGGGCTCCGTAGACTACCGCCCGCGACGGGCGAGCGCCGTCTGGGGAGTGGACCAGGAACTTGCCGGAGGCGGAGGCGGGGGCGCTTCCGTAGGTGCCGGAGGCTTCTTGACGCGGCGGTCCAGGCGGTGAGTCACGAAGTCTTCGCGCGCCTTGTTATATTTGGGCGTACCCGGGGTGCCTGGCACCATGGCCCACTCTTCCGGCGTGATCTCCTGAATGGTCACCAGGTACTTCTGATAGTAATTCCGCAAGCGCTCCTGCACCGGCTTGAGGCCGGAATGGTACAGCAGGAAAATCACTTCATCCACATTGGCGGGCGCCACGATGTGGTACACCTGGGACGCCTTGCGGATGCGTGCGGAACGGAGAGCGGTCTCCAGCTTCTGGGAGCGCGCTTCCAGTTTCTGCCAGGCTTCCTGATCCGCCTTGAGCATCTCGGTGGATTTGATGAGCGCCTGCTTCTCCTTGGGCGCCAGTTTCTCGTTGAGCACATACAGAAATGGCCCCACCCGGCCGGCGCGGTGGCGGACGTCGTCCGGCAACATACGGCAGATCTTTTCAAATTTCGAGAGGCCCTGGAGGTTGAGTTTGGCCCCGGTGAGCGCGGGAGACAGCAGAACCAGGATGCCCGCCTCTTCCAGCGATTTCAGAATCTCCGACGGGCTCTCTTCGGTGCCGATGCGGCGCAGTTCCTCGCCGAAAGCGTGCGCCGGAATGAGCTTTTCCACTTCGGCTTCGCGCGCATTGGCCACCTGCATCCGGGTGCGCTCCTCTGCGGTGAAGCCGAGCCTCACCTGGAAGCGGACCAGCCGCAGAAGGCGCGACGGATCGTCATAAAAGCCGTAGGTGCTGATGGCGCGGAGTTCTTTGCGCTCGATATCCGCCAGTCCATTCATAGGGTCGAGCAACAACCCGCGAGACGCCTTATTCAGCGAAAGGGCGATGGCGTTACACGTGAAATCGCGCCCTCGCAGGTCCTCCTGAATGGTGGCCTGGGTGACCTGCGGTTTGGAACCGGAGCGCCCGTATTTTTCCTGCCGGGCCATGGCGACCTGGGCGGTGACACCGCCGGGAAAGACCATTTCCGCGCTCTTGCGGCTCTCGTCGGTGGAGACGATTTGAGCGCCGCTCTGTTCGCTAATGGCTTTGGCCACCTTGAGCGCAGCCCCCTCCACCACGAAGTCCAGATCGCGAATGCGAAATCCGGCCAGCATGTCGCGCATCGCGCCGCCGGTCAGGAACAAGTTGATTCCGGCCTGTCCCGCGGCCTTCTGGACGTCTTCCACCACCCGGTTTTGGTCCGGGCTCAGGTGGCTCTCCAGCATGTAAATGTAGTCGCTCATTGCAAGCGTTCTCGCTTATTCGAAAATTGTCTCCGAGCGAACGGTTCGCTCAGGCCCGGGGGTGATGCTTCTCGACGGTGTCCCGAAGATGCGACCGCATGACATGGGTATATATCTGGGTAGTCGAGATATCGGCATGACCTAGCATGACTTGTACACTGCGCAAATCGGCTCCGCCCTCCAGAAGATGGGTAGCGAAACTGTGGCGAAGCACGTGGGGTGACAGCCCGTGGAATATACCGGCTTTCCTGCCGTAGCCGGCCAGTTGATGCCAGAAGCACTGACGGGTCAGGCAACCGCCGCGCGCGGTAACAAAGAGATATTTGCTGCTCCTTCCCTTGAGCAATCGAGAGCGGCCCTGGTCGAGATATTCCTGGATGGCCGCCAAGGCGTCCCTGCCAACCGGAACCAGGCGGTGTTTGTTGCCTTTGCCCAGGGTGCGCACAATACCCATGCTGGCGTCGAGATCCGCAAGCCCTACATGGCAGAGTTCGGATACCCTCAGCCCGGATGCGTACAGCAACTGCAGCATGGCCCGGTCCCGGAGGCCGGTAGGCGTGGACGGGTCGGGAGCTTCCAGCAATTTATTAATATCCTCCAGATTCAGGAAGTTAGGAATCTTCTGCCACTGCTTGGGGCTGCGCAGGTATTCGGTGGGATCGAAAGAGATCCGGCCTTCCCTCAGGAGGAACCCGTAGAGATTTCGCAGAGTAGTGAGGTGACGGGCGACAGACCGGCTGCAAAGGCCCGATTGATATAAATGATCGAGATAAAGACGCAGTTGGTCGCAGGAGGGGAGCGTCGCGGAATCCTTAAAAAATTCGCTAAATCTTGATAAATCAGCGGAATAAGCGTCCAACGAATTGTCCGACAAGCCCTTCTCAATGCGGCAGAAATTGAGAAACGCGGTCATGGGACCGTGAAGGGACGAATCTGCCGCGAGCACTTCGGACATCGTGCCAATGATACAATAAGCGCCGAAATGTTTGGAACATGGTTGTAAAAAAGGGGTCGAGTTGGCTGCATCCACCACCAAGCGGGCGTTGATTCGCCGTTTCGATAAGGAGACTCTGACCGGCTACGTCAATCCCCTTTCTTATCTGCAGCCTACGTGTATTGAACTGCTCTCCGCCGAGGGCAATGTGGCGACTGTGCCGTACGATGAAATCCGGACGATCTCGTTTGTGCGGAATTTTGAGAGCGGGGGCGAATCCGAACGTCAGGTATTCTACACCCGGCCCAAAATGGAAGGCCTGTGGGTCAGTTTTCTGTTTCGTGACGGCGAGGTGCTACAGGGCGTGATGCCAAACAACCTCCTGCAGGTGGAGCCTTGTGGATTTATGGTGATTCCCCCGGACTCGTTCGGCAATGTACAGCGCGTGTTCGTGCCGCGTACGGCGGTGCAGTCGGTGGAGGTGCTGGGCGTGGTGGGGAGTCCCTTGAACCGGCGCAAGAGCAAGCCAGTGCCGAAAGATCAAATTAGCCTGTTCGACCAGTAGGTTAATGTAAATATTGTATACTGGAGTTTCACACACGCTAGTCTCAATGTTGGAGGTTTTATGAAGTTCCGCAACCTGGCTCTTGCCACCGCCGGACTTTTCGTTCTTGCCTTCACGTCGCTCGCCCAAGTTACGGCAATCGAAGGGGATGTGAAGGGAACAGACGGGGCGCCGCTCAAGGATGCCCTGGTCCAGATCGTCCGCACGGACATCAAGGGCAACTACAAAGTCAAGACCGACAAAAAGGGCCACTATATTTACACCGGCTTGCCGATGGGCACGTACAATGTCACGCTGCTGGTGGACGGCAAGGAAGTCGACCATGTCAATGGCGTCAAGACTTCGCCGGGCGATCCGGTCCGCGAAGACTTCAACATGAAGTCGGTCGCTATGGACAAGGCCACCAAGCAGGCTGAAATACAGAAGGCCGTCGAGACGGGTCAGATGTCGAAGGAGCTTGAAAAAAGCCTGACTCCGGAGCAGAAGGCGGCGATGGAGAAGCAGATCAAAGACCAGTCCGAGCGCATGAAAAAGAACCAGGCGCTCAACCAGGCGTATAACGACGGACTGGCGGCGGAGAATGCCAAGCAGTGGGATCAGGCGATTGAGAACCTGAACAAGGCCTCCGAAATGGACCCCACGCAGTTGGCCGTCTGGAGCCACCTGGCATCCTCTTACCAGGGCCTCGCGACCACCAAGACCGGTGCGGATTTCGACAGCAACATGCAGAAGGCGCTGGATGCTTATGGTAAAGCGCTGGCGCTGAAACCGGACGATGCCGGTCTCCACAACAACTACGCGCTGGCTCTGGCCAAGGACAAGAAGTTCCCCGAAGCTCAGGCGGAATTGCAGAAAGCCGCGCAACTGGATCCGCCCGACGGTGGCAAGTATTATTTCAACCTGGGCGCGCTGCTGGTGAATGCGGGGCAGTACGATCCGGCCGCCGATGCGTTTAAAAAGGCGATCGAACTCACGCCGACCTACGCCGACGCTTATTACCAATACGGCGTCTGTCTGTCTTCCAAGATGACCACTGCCGCGGATGGCAAGGTCTCGGCTCCACCGGAAATGTCACAGGCGTTCCAGAAGTATCTGGAACTGGCGCCCAATGGTCCCAACGCGCAAGGCGCCAAGGACATGCTGGCAGCATTGGGTGCGGGCGTTCAGACGCAGTATGAGAATCCGAACGCCAAGACTACCAAGAAGAAGAAGTAGGAAGTTATTTTTTCGGGGCGGCGGCCCGGGCTCCCGCCCCATTTCATGATCCGCGCATTTTTTGTCGAGATTGTTTTTCCCTTCCTCGTTTTCTGCCTCGTTCTCTCTATCGCCAAGAGCTTTCTTCGCGGCCTTGGAGCCGCGTTTAAGCCAGGCCCGCGCCCCGCTGCACCTGCGAATCCGCCGACCGTGCAGTCCGGAGGGGAACTGAAAAAAGACCCCGTGTGTGGCACCTATGTTTCGACATCCACCAGCCTAAGCAGGATGGTCAACGGGCAGGCGGTATATTTCTGCAGCGACGAGTGCCGGCGGAAGTTCACCGGGTGACGGCGGAAGATCCATGGAAAGCTACGCTACCGAAAGAACCACGCGGAAGCGGGCGTCTCCGCTCATCATGCGCTCGTAGCCCTCGCTCGCGCGATCCAGGGGGAAGACTTCGTTCATCGATCGCACGCCGGTCTGCAGGCTGAAGGCGAGCGTGTCCTGGGAATCGATCGAAGTGCCCGAATACCAGCCCTTGATGGCGGTGCATCCGCCCAGAAGCTGTATGGGAGCAATCTGCATGGACATGGCGGCGCCGACAACCATCAGGGTCCCGCGAACTCCCAGGCCGCCCACGACAGCGGCCATGGCATCGCCTGCCGTGACAGTGGCGAGAATTACTTTGGCGCCGCCGAGTTTCTGTAACTCTTTCGCCGGGTCCTGCGCGCGGCTATCGATGTACTGCGAAGCGCCGAGTTGAGTGGCCAGGGCCGCTTTATCCTGCCCGCGTGCGATGGCCACAGTTTTGAATCCCATCTTGGCGGCGTACTGTACACCCAGATGGCCAAGTCCGCCAAGGCCGAGGACCGCGACCAGTTCGCCGGGCCGCGCGCCGGTGTTGCGGAGACAGTTGTACGTGGTGACACCCGCGCACATCAGGGGCGCGGCCTCCACCGGGGACAATCCTTCGGGTAGGCGCGCCACGGCTTCGGCGCGGGCAATCATGTACTCGGCATAGCCGCCATCGCTGGTGACGCCGGTGATGTAGGTGGCGGTAGTGCAAGCGAAGAAATCGCCGCGGCGGCAGTTGTCGCAATAGCCGCAGTATCCTCCATTCCAACCCACGCCGGCCTGCTGACCGGGTTTCCATCCGGCAACGCCGGCGCCCACCGCATCGACAATGCCAACCACCTCATGCCCCGGCACGCGCGGGTACATGATGCCGGGCATGTGCCCTTCTTTGGTCAACGAATCGCTATGGCACACACCGCACGCCTGGACTTTTAATCGAACCTGCCCGGGGCCGGGCTCTGGTATATCCCGCTCGACAATTTCTAAAGGTCCGCCCGCATGAGGGACCTGTACGGCACGCATTTTCGGCATGATTCCTCCAGCCGTTAGATGAGAATGAGGCCCTTTCGGATGCCTATGGTTACCGCTTCGGTCCGGGTGCCGGCATTGAGTTTACCCAGGATGGAAGCGACATGAAACTTCACGGTGTGTTCGGAGATATTGAGTTTCCAGGCGATTTGCTTGTTGGACTCGCCTTCCGCCATCATGCGCAGCACCTCGACTTCGCGGGCGGTGAGCACGCTGGGCTCGGACGCGGTATAGGACGGGAGTAGCGCTTCGAACTCGCGCGGATCGGCGGCCACCAGGCCGGCGGCAGCCACTTCGACGGCAGCCAGGATCTGCTCGGCGGAAGCGTCGCGCGAAAGCAGGGCGCGCACGCCGGAGCGTACCGCCTCCTGAGTCCAGCCGGAAGGCGAGTCGCCGCCGAGAAGCACATAGGCCGGAGCGAAGCCGCCCGCAGGCGGTGGGATCTCGGCGAGCGGCAGGGCGGAGAGAACCACATCGGGATGGAGCGCGTCCACCGCGGAGAGATCGGGAAATCCGCCGGCCAGTTCCATGCCGGGACTGGAACCGATGAGCGTTTCCAGCCCGACACGGGTAACCGGCGATGGCGCCGCCACAAGAACGCGAATCACGCCGCCTCGGCCCTCGCCGCCAGAGGCACGAACACCTCGCGGACGCGCTCGATGCCCCCACGGAAGAAGCGCAGGCGCACTACGTCGCGCCCGGAATCGAGGGCATCGCTGAGGTCGTCGAACGATCCCAGCAGGATGTCGCCTTCGCGCAGCGATGCGGCGGCGGCAGAGCCTCCGGACTCGACCTTGAGAATTTCCAGACCGAGTTGCACCGGGCGCAGCGTCACGCCCAGGGACGGGCGCGCACCGCGGCGCACGAACTCCACCGCGGCGTTACCCGGAACCGCGACCCCCAGACCGTTCACGATGGCGGTGTTGATGCCGATGACGTGGCCGCGCGCGTCAGCCAGCGGACCGCCGGAGTTTCCGGGCGCCAGTTGCACGTCGGCCCGGACCCAATTCTGGCGGCCCATTCCCGGGAGCGGACCGGTGGAATGGACCACCCCGGTGGAGACGGCGCCAGCGAATCCAAGCGGGCTACCCACGGCGATCACCAGCTCACCCGGGCGAAGTGCGCTGGAATCGCCGGGCGTGGCGGCGGCAAGGTCAAGACCGTCGCCATGGATGCGGAGGGCCGCCAGATCGCGGCGCGAATCGACTGAGGTCACCCGCGCGTCCAGGCGGCGGCCATCCCACAATTGGACCTGTGCGCCGGTGTGTCGCGCAACGTGAGCGTTGGTAAGGATCAGGCCATCGTTTTTCCAGATGACGCCCGAGCCTCCGCCGCGGGCGCCTTTCGAAAATACCTGCACCGTAGAGCGCCGGAGACGCTCGGCCACTTCCCCGAAACTCAGCATGTCAGCTCCTCCGGGGCCGCTCCCCGATAGCGATGGCGATCTTCCGCGAGTTGCCTCCGCGGAGGAACTCGGCTTCGACAGTTTGTCCCACGGCGTGCCCTTCCAGCACGGCCTGGATGTCTTCGGTATCGTCCACTGTAGTGCCGCCCAGAGAAACCAGGATGTCGCCAATCAGCACTCCCGCTTTGGCGGCCGGCCCTTCGGGTTCCAGAGAAAGGACGATCAGACCTTTGTGATGATCGGGCAGTTCCACCGGTTGCAGGCCGACTCCCAGGTAGCCTCGGGTGACGTGGCCGCGAGCCAGGATCTGGTCGAGGACGCGGTTCACGGTAGCGGCTGGAATGGCCACGCCGGCGATGCGGGAGAGGGCCGAAGTGGCGATGCCGATGGCAGCGCCGTCGGTATTGACCACCGCTCCGCCGGAGGTGTTGGGGAACATGGTGAGGTCGAGCCGGATGTAATGATCCAGGCGGCCGCCGCGCCAGGTGCGCCAATCGCCGCTGACGGCACTGACGATGCCCATGGAGGCGTTGACGCCCGAATCTTCGGAACGAGCAACGGCCAGGGCGAGATTACCCGGAATGGGAGGGTTGGCCGCGGGTTTCACGGGCTCACCGGGTCCCTCGACTTTGAGCACGGCGAGATCGGTGCCGGAATCGCTGCCGGCCAGAGTGGCGGGGGCGTTGCTGCCATCCGGCAGGGTTACGGTGATCTCCTCCTCGCGGCGGATGGTGTGCTCCGCTGTGACGATAATTCCGGGACGCCAAAAGACCCCGCTCGAAGGGAATCCGGGGCGGGCGTGAATAGCCACCACCGATTTTCCGGTTTGCTCCACTACGGCGGCCAGTTCATTGGAAAGGGCAGCCAGATCGTTTGCCATTTGAAAGAATCTCCTGTGACTTCAGGATGCCGCGGCGGGAGCCCCGGGCACATCGGCTGTTCGGGCAGGTAGGGACAGGTAAATCGGGCAGGCAGCGAATGCCCAGCTCTTGACCAGGTATCTGACTAGTTTGTACGCCATTGGTGAGAGGCGGTTATGGATTCGTGGCAGGTGCAGGACGCAAAGGCCCGTTTCAGCGAGTTACTGGAAAAGACGATGCGGAATGGTCCTCAGATTGTGACACGCCGGGGTGTTGAGATGGCGGTCCTGGTTCCGATTGAAGAGTGGCGGAGGCTGCAAAGCGCGTCTCGTCCCAGCCTGAAGACTTTACTACTCGCTCCCACTCCGCGTTTCGAACTGCCAGTTTCTCGCCGGCGCGAGCTTAGCCGCAGACCACCGGTCGACCTTGCATGAAGAGGTATCTGCTAGACACCAACGTGGTGTCCGAATTGCGTAAGACCACCCCGCACGGAGCAGTGGTCGCGTGGCTGAACGACCTGCGTGACGAGCAGATATTTCTGTCCGCAGTGACTCTCGGCGAATTACAGATAGGAGTGGAGAGGGTGCGTCATACGACTCCGCCAAGGCGGCGGCCATTGAGACTTGGATCGATCAGGTGGAGGCTTCCTACGAAATCCTGCCCCTGGATGGCCGGTGTTTTCGTGAGTGGGGCCGCCTGATGGCAGGCAGGCCGGATCATCTACTGGAAGACGCGATAATTGCGTCCACGGCCCGGATCCACGACATGGTTGTGGCAACCAGGAACGAGCGCGACTTCCATCAGTTCGCTGTGGAAGTTGTGAATCCGTTCACTACGAAGTGACCTACCGGGCGCAGCAGGTCGGAGTTGTGCTGATGATTTCGGGCAGATCCGATTTTTTGGGTGTGCCGGCCGTGGACGCGAAATAGCGCTGGGCCGAGAGATTGCGGTAGAAGGCTCCGGCCACACCGGAGGCCACCGGACCGCTGACGGCCTTATTGGGACTGGTCAGCATGACGACCACGACCAGTTGGCGCGGCGCCTCGTCGATGAAAGAGCCAAACCAGCCCATGTGGCTGCCGGCGCGGAAATCGGTGCAGGTCCCGGTCTTGCCGAAGATGGCTTCATTGGGATCGTAATTGGCGCGGGTGGCCGTGCCGTAATCGACCGCGCCACGCATGCCCAGCTTCAAATCCGGAATGCTGGTTGGGGCCAAGTCCAGCGTGCGCTTCACCTTGGGCTGGAGGTGCTCGATTTCGTCCTCGGTCCGCGGATATTGCAGATAGTAAAGGGTGCCGTTATTGGCAATGGCGGAAACCAGGCCCGCCAGCTCCAGGGGAGTCATCTGGAAGCCTTCCCCGTAGGCCGTCATCAGCACCATGCCACCGCCTTTCGGCGGGGCCGCCGGGATGGTACCGGCCTCTTCGCCGGGGATGTCCAAGCCGGCTTTTTCGCCCAGACCCAGCATCTGCGCGTAGCGGTTGACCCTTTCGAATCCGAGGCGGGTGCCGAGCACGCCGAAATAGTTATTGTTGGAATGGGCAATAGCGGTGGTCAAATTGAAGCTGGAATAGCGGCTCAGGTGGATCGCGGTATCGCGCTCGACCACATGCTCGCTCAGCGCCGCCAGCGCGGTGACCAATTTGATGGTGGAACAGGGAATGAAACCGCTCTGGAGCGCCAGTTTTTGGTTCACCATGGTGAGGACGCGCCCGTTGCCAGGGTCCACGACCACGATACTGCCGGGCTGCATGCCGAGCGCATCCACGGCGGCGCGGCGAACAGCGAGGTCTTCGCCATCGACGTTGTCTCCCAGGGTTGGATCGACGGTGGGGGGCGTGACTCTTCGGACGACGCGTCTTGTTACCGGGGCGGTCTTCCTGACGGTCTGGGCGTTAGCCAAGCGGACGTTCTGGAGCATTCCGGCCAGAACCAGCAAAGGAAGTAGAAACCTTTTCATTCGTGGCACATACCTTAACAAAATCCGTTGGCACGTCCGGAGTTTCGTTCGCTGGATTTCAAATGACTGTGCCTATTATGCTAGATCGGCTGAATCCCGTCAACAGATACGTGAGGTTTTTACCCTATTTTGGCCGCTACCGATTTGGCCTGCAGGAACAGCAGGAGATAATCCGGGCCTCCGGCTTTTGAATCGGTGCCCGACATGTTGAATCCTCCAAATGGGTGGGCGCCCACCATGGCCCCGGTGCACTTCCGATTGAAGTAGAGGTTGCCGACATGGAACCGCTCCCTGGCCTGGCGCAAGTGCTCCGGATCCTGGGAAAACACCGCCCCGGTCAGGCCGTAGACGGAATCGTTGGCGAGGCTGAGGGCGTGTTCGAAATCCTTGGCGCGTGTCACGGCCAGGACGGGACCGAAGATCTCCTCCTGGAAGATTCGGGCTTTGGAATCGACGTCGGCAATGATGGTCGGGGGAATGTAGTAGCCTCCCTCCGGGGTAGGGGAATCACCTGCCACCAGACGGCCCTCCTGTTTGCCGGCGGCGATGTAGCCGAGGATGCTTTTGCGAGCGCTCTCGCTGATCACCGGGCCCATATAGTTCTGGGGATCATCGGACGGGCCGAGCTTGATGGCGCCGGCGCGGGCGGCGAGCTTCTGAAGGAACTCATCGTAGATTTTCTCATGCACGATGGCGCGGGAGCACGCCGAGCACTTCTGTCCCTGGTAGCCGAAAGCGGAGAAGAGCACGCCTTCGACCGCCTTATCGACGTCGGCATCGCCATCCACGATGATGGCGTCCTTGCCGCCCATCTCGGCGATGACGCGTTTGATCCAGATCTGGCCGGCCTGATGTTTGGCCGCCAACTCGTTGATGCGCAAGCCGACGTCGCGCGATCCGGTGAAAGAGACGAAGCGCGTTTTAGGATGCTGCACCAGCACATCGCCCACGCTGGACCCGCTGCCGGTGAGGAGGGTGAAGGCGCCTTCCGGGAAGCCGGCTTCCAGCAGCACTTCGGCGAACTTAGCGGCGATGGTCGGGGTTTCGCTGGAGGGCTTGACGATGGCGGTATTGCCGGTCACCAGGGAGGCGACGGTCATACCGGCGAGGATGGCCAGCGGGAAGTTCCATGGCGGAATGACCACGCCGACGCCGAGGGGGAGATAGAGCATTTCGTCATGCTCGCCGGGAAGCTGCACTACAGGTTGCGGCCCATCCAGCCGATTCATTTCACGGGCGTAATATTCGCAGAAGTCGATGGTCTCGGCGATTTCGGCTTCGGCTTCGATCCAGGTCTTCCCGGCTTCGAAGATCATCCAGGCGTTGAATTCCAGCTTGCGGCGGCGCAAAATGGCGGCCGCGTCGAGCAGCATACGGACGCGTTCCTGCCCGGGGGTGCGGCTCCACTGGGCGAAGTAGGAGTTGGCACTCTCCACGGCGCGTTTGGCCAGTTCGGGAGTGGCCTTATGGTGCTTGCCAACCACCTCGCTGGTCTTGGATGGATTGACGGAGACCAGCATGTCGCCGGTCGAGATCCATTCGCCGCCGATGCGCAGGCGGTATTCGCGGCCCAGTTCGGCGCGCACTTTCTCCAGGGCCTTTTGCATGGCCTGCCGGTTGGCGGGCTGGGAGAAATCGGTGTAGGTCTCGTTGCGGAATTCAGTTAAGGTAGCGGTGGCCATCTACTCCATGGTAGCCGCAGGGGACGCCGGCCGGGGACCAGCGGCCGGAGAAAGGGAAAAAACTGTTTTGGGGTCTTTGGTGACGCGGGCAAAGTCGATTTCGGGATCGTGGCCGAAGCCGCAGATCCAATCGTCTTCCACGGCACGGGCGAGCCAGCGGTTCTTGTTTTCGATGGTCTCCAGCGGGTAGAGGTCGAAGGCAGCGACCCAGGAAGGCTGGAGGTGGGCGGCGGTGGGGACCAGGTCGGAGAGAAAGCAGAACGTTTGGCCGCGGGATTCGGCGGTGATGACCATCATGTCGCGATTGTGACCGGCGGCGTGGCGCATCCACACGCCGGGCGCCACCGCGTGATCGCCCGGGACCAGGGTCATCTGCCCGGACTCGACCAACGGATCGTAATTTTCGTCCAGGTAGGCCACGCTGTCGCGGACCAGCCGCTCGTGGGCGTGTTCCCACTCGGGGCGCGAGGCGAAATAGCGGGCGCGCGGGAAAGTGGCTACAGCCCGGCCAGCTTGCATGACCGTGTTGCCGCAGCAGTGGTCCCAATGGAGATGGCTGTTGATCACGATGTCGATGCTTTCGGGATCGATGCCGTGGCGGGCGACGACCTCAGGTAAGGGATCGGTTGCCAGGGGCACTCGCATGCGCTCCCGGTCGCGGGCGTTGCGCTTGTCGCCGAGGCCGGTTTCCACCAGGATGGTGTGATCGCCGGTGCGAATCAGGTAGCAATTGAAGGCCAGGCGAATGCGGTTGGCCTCATCGGCGGGCGCCTTCCGGCTCCAAAGGGATTTGGGAACGACGCCGAACATAGCGCCGCCGTCCCACCAATAGACCGAATCACGAATCAGCGAAATTTCGAAATCGCCGCGAGCGATGCTAGACGCCACTCAGCCTTTTACCAGCTTCCGGCCGCGATCGAACAGTTCCGCGGCGTCCTCCACGAGCTTGCGGCCGCGCTCGAACATCTCTTTGCTGGCATCGACCACGTCGGCGGTCGAGTCGGTGATGGCGTCTTTGCCTTGTTGCGCTTTGCCGGTGATGTACTTGCGGGTGTCTTTACCGCTCTTGGGCGCGTAAAGAACGGCCACTACGGCGCCGATGAGGGCGCCGGTGACAAACCACGCGATCCGGCCACTGCTGCTGCTGTCGTCCTCTGTGCGATCCGTTTCAACCTGAACGTCGTCGGACATCTGGTGCCTCCGCGAAAAGTGCCCTGACAAGCGGCTCTTTCCACATTCTGCGATATCCTGGAGTCATGGCGCAAGATCCCGATCGCGATGAAAATGCGGGGCAGGAAATGGTCACGCTGTTCAGCTCTTCGAACGTGGATGCGGAAATGGAAGCCAACAACATCCATTCCATTCTGGAAGCGAGCGGCATTCCGTCGTTGTTAGTGGGGACCAGCGTGATTCCTTCACTGGAGTTCCAGGTGCAGGTGCCGCGGGAAAGCCTGGAGGAAGCCGAGAAGGTGATTGCCGACGCCCAGGCGGCCGGTCCCGAAGCCGCGGCGGAAGCGGAAGCTGCCACGGAATAGCCGGCCCTCACGTGATATCCTTCAGGCAAGGCTGTCCGTATGAGATTCCAGAGGGCGCTGTTGGCTGTGGGCTTCGGCCTGGCGCTGATCAGCGCGCTATACGCCTTCCAAAAACCGTTTCGCGTCTATGAAAGCTTCGAGCGGCAGGACGATATTCCGTTGCCGCCGGATTACCAGGAGAAGACCGAGTGGGTTTTTGCGCGCCTGATGTATCCCAGTCATCCCGACGCCATCCTGGGCGGCGGAATGTTCGGACGAAACCGCGGATTCTTCGGGGGATATCGCAGGAATGCCGACTGGCGCGAGGGAGGCACCAGTTGGACGCAGGACTATCCGCGCGCTGACCGGCATTTCGCCGCGGCCGTCCGGCGGCTTACGCGCGTGCATGTGCGCAGCGTGGAACAGCCGGTGAATCCCGATGACGCGGACGACTTTTACAATTGGCCGTGGATGAACGCCGGGGAGATGGGCGATTGGAGGCTGACCGATGCGCAGGTGAAAGTGCTCCGCGAATACCTGCTGCGCGGCGGCTTTCTGATGCTGGACGATTTCTGGGGAGCCGAAGAATACGCGCGCTTCGACGAAACCATGAAGAAAGTCTTTCCCGACCATCCGGTAGTGGAAATGCCGAGCAACGATTCCATCTTTCACGTCGTTTACGATTTGGATGACCGGTACCAGGTGCCGGGACAGTGGGGACTCAGTCCCTACAATCCGCAGTTCCAGCGGCGAGCCGCCGGGACAGTGGCACACTGGTACGGAATCTACGACGAGAAGGGCCGCGTCATGGTGGCGATCTCGTTTAATTCCGATATCGGCGATTCGTGGGAGTGGGCGGACGATCCGCGCTATCCCGAGAAATACTCCGCGTTAGGCATCCGAATCGGCGTAAACTACGTGGTTTACTCCATGAGCCATTAGGAGAAAAATCCGGAGAAAAATCCGTCAGCCTGAACTGCGCGATTTTTCGGGCGTAGCTGAAATAAATCGCGCAGATCAGGCTGACGGAATTATTTGGCGGGCCTCACGGTCGGGTATTTGATCCCCAACTGCTCCAGATAGTTGTCGTATTTAGTGGGGTCATAGTAGAGCGCCTTCATGCGCGGGCGATACTGTTCCATGATCTTCGTGTTGAGCCAGATGGCGGGCTTGTCGCCATCCCGGAGGAAGCTCTTGTATTTCGTGTCCTTAGTCTGCACGTTATTGAAGTAATCCCAGGCATTCTTGACTAACTCGGGGTGCAGGAGGATATCCAGCATAGTCATAGCCTGTACTTTGGCGCCGGCAACGACGCCTTTATGGGCGATGGGGGTGGCCATAGCGACTCCGTCCGCCCAGTTGTGTCCGGGACCGCCGGGAATGTTGGCGGGATAGCGCAAGGTTACGGTGGGAACGGCCCAGGATACGTCTCCGATATCGTCGGAGCCGCCGCCGGTGGGCTGTTGCGCACCGAAACCGCCTTCGCCGGCGTTGGGATCGGGCGTGCGTGGAACGCGCATTTCGGGGATACGCGAAGCCAGCCCCTGCACGCGCACCTTGAGCTCGGTCTGCAGGCCTTTGGCCAGGGTCTGGTCGTCTTCCGTCCATTTGGGCAGGCCAACCTTCTTAATGTTTTCATTCATGGCTTCGGCAATGGGCCGGTTGAAATGGCCGGGCCAGGCGCTGCCGAGCAGGCGCGAGGTGTAAGTGGTGTCGGTCATCAGGGTCGCGCCCTTAGCCATGTTATCGCCGATGCGCCACATGTCCATGATGTGGTCGTAATCCGCCTCGCGGAAGTAATACCAGACGCTGGCATCGGGCGGAACGACGTTGGGCTGGTCGCCGCCATTGGTGATCACATAGTGAGAGCGCTGCGCCAGGCGGAGATGCTCCCGGCGGAAATTCCAGCCCACATCCATCAACTCGACCGCATCCAGCGCGCTCCGGCCGCGCCAGGGAGCGCCGGCCGCGTGAGCGCTCTCGCCCTTGAACATATACTCGACCGAGACCAGGCCATTCTGATTCATGGCGGGTCCCCAGGATACGCCGAAATTGCTGGCTACGTGGCAGAACAGGACCACGTCCACATCCTTGAACATGCCCGCCTTGACGTACCAGGCCTTGGTGCCTACCTCTTCTTCGGCGACGCCCGGCCACAGCCGAATGGTGCCCTGCAAGTGCTCGCGCTCCATGACCTTCTTCACGGCCAAAGCGGCAACGATGTTCAGCGGCACGCCGGAGTTGTGGCCTTCGCCATGTCCGGGAGCCCCTTCGATGACGGGCTCGTGCCAGCCCACGCCGGGCTTCTGCGAGGCCTGCGGGATGTCGTCAATATCGGAGCCCAGGGAGATGACGGGTTTGCCCGATCCCCACGACGCCACCCACGAGGTGGGAATACCGGCGATGCCACGTTCGATGTGGAACCCCTCTTTTTCGAGAATGCCGGTGAGGTATTTGGTGGTTTCGAATTCCTGGAAACCCAATTCGCCAAAACTGAAAACGCTGTCTACCATGACCTGCGCCTGCTTTTTCATGGCATCGATCTGGCCGGTCAGGTCGGCCTTCATGGAGGCTTCTTTTTCGGGACTCACTTTAGGCTGCGCCAGGGCGCACGCCGCGATGAACAGCAATGAGGGTGCAAGGTTCCGCATATAGGAAACAAGTTTAATCCGAAAGGGCGATAAGATGCAGGACAAGGTATGAAGCCTCCCGAAATTCCCCTGGAGAAAATCTTGGCGCTGGAGCCCCCCAGCTTGCGCATGACCGTGCCCGACGCGTGGCGCGACGATAACGGCCATATGAACGTGCGCTGGTATATCGCCATTTTTGACGATGCCAGCGATGCGTTGCATGCCGATATGGGACTCACGCCGGAGTATCACCGGCGGCACGACAGCGGCACGTTCGATCTGGAGCACCACGTGCAGTTTCTGAGCGAAGTGATGCCCGGCGAGCGGGTGGCGGTTTACGTCCGATATGTCGCCCAGTCCGCCAAACGTTTCCAGTACGTGATGTTTCTGGTGAATGAAACGCGCGGAAAACTGGCCGCCACACTGGAGTGCCTGAATGCCTTTGCGGACCTGCGGGTGAGGCGGACAGCGCCGTGGCCGGAGGTGGCGGCGGCACGGATCGCGGCCGGGGTGGAAGCCTCCGGCAAACTGGACTGGGAGCCTCCCTTGTGCGGGGCAATCCATGCCTAGAACCGGAACTGATATGATGACGAATTCATGCGCGCGCTCGTACTGGTACCGCTGTTCATGCTGCCGGCTTTGATACACGCCCAAGACCGTTCTCAAGCGCGGTCCATGGTTATTACGGACCGCGGAATCGCGGCCACCAGCCAGACTCTGGCATCGCAGGCGGGAGCACAAGTGCTGGCGCGCGGCGGGTCGGCCATGGATGCGGCGATTGCGGCCAACGCGGTGCTCGGCGTGGTGGAACCGGAAAGCTGCGGCATGGGCGGCGACCTGTTCGCCATCTACTGGGACGCCAAGACCGGCAAGCTGACGGCGATCAACGCCAGCGGTTGGGCGCCCACCGGGCTGACCATCGATTCTCTGAAAGGATTGGGCGAGAAAGGGATGCCGCAGGAGGGCATCCATTCCGTCACCGTGCCCGGCTGTGTGAATGGATGGGAGAAGCTGCATCGGAAATTCGGTAAGCTACCGTGGAGCGACCTGTTCCAGCCGGCCATTTACTTCGCCGAGCACGGGTACCCGGTCACCGAAATGATCGGTGAAGCCTGGAAGATGGAGGAGGCCAAGCTCGGCCGCGACCGCAATGCCAGGACCGTGTTCCTGCGGCAGGGTAAGGCTCCGGCGATCGGCGAGATGTTCCAGAATCCACAGATGGCGTCGGCGCTGAGGCTGCTTGCAGGGCAGGGCGCGGCGGCATTTTATAAGGGCGCCATCGCGCAGGCCATTCTGAAGACCAGCCAGCGCCTGGGCGGCAAGATGACCGCGGCCGACCTGAGCGAATTCGAAGCGGAATGGGTGCAGCCCATCTCCACGGACTATCACGGCTGGAAGGTGTTCGAACTGCCGCCGAGCGGCCAGGGCATCGCGGCGCTGCAGATGTTGAATATCCTTTCGTTCTTCCCGCTGTCCGGTTACACGCCGCGCGGCGTGGAGGAACTGCACACGCAGATTGAAGCGCAGAAATTGGCATACGCCGACCTGCACCGCTACGTGGCCGACATGCGATTCGCCAAGGTGCCGGTGCAGGGGATGCTTTCCATGGAGTACGCCCGGGAGCGGGCACGGCTGATCGACCCGAACAAGGCCAATTGCGAGGATGTGCCCGGCAGTCCCGCGACCATGGCCGGCGATACGATTTACCTGTCGGTGGTGGACCGCGAAGGGAACATCGTGTCGCTGATCCAGAGCCTGTACCAGCATTTCGGCTCGGGCGTGGTGGTGGACGATTACGGTTTCGCGCTGCAGAATCGCGGCGGGCTGTTCGAAGTGGATCCGTCGCATCCCAACGCACTGATGCCACGGAAGCGGCCGTTCCACACCATCATTCCGGCGTTCATGGAAAAGGGCGACGTGCATATCGGGTTTGGGATTATGGGCGGGTTGAACCAGGCGCAGGCGCATGCCCAGTTCGTTTCGAACCTGGTGGACCACGGCATGAACATTCAGATGGCTCTGGAAGCGCCGCGCTTCACGCGCAAGGTATTCGGCGGTTGCGAGGTGATGGTGGAGAGCCGCATTTCACCGGCGGTGCGGGATGCGCTCGCGGCCAAAGGCCATCAGATCCAGTTGCAAGGCGACTTCTCGAGCGAGATGGGCGGCGGGCAGGTGGTGGTGCACAATACGGCCACGGGCGTGAATTGGGGCGCATCGTCGCCGCGCAAGGACGGCGCCGCGATTCCCGAGCCGCACCCGTATTTCGCGAAGTAGGAGTTGAGCGCTCGGTACGCTACAGGGCCGCGAGGACCTCTTTGTACAGATATTTTGCGCCTTCCACACCGTCCCAGGGGCCCTCTTCGTACTCCAGGGCAAAGGTGCCGACGAAGCCCGCGTCCGTCATGATTTTTACGGAGCGCCGGACATTGTTGTTGTCCTTCCAGCGGCTCCAATATTTCGCGTGGACGTTGGTGTGGGCGTACGGCGCCAGATCTTTCAGGCCGTTGTACATCAGGTACTCGTGCTCCCAGTTGCAGAAATCGGGCGAGGCTTCGCAGAAGGGGCTGCCCACTTCGTCCACAACGATTCGGATGTTGATGGGATTGGCGGTGAGCCCCCAATGATTTTCGAGCGTCACTTTGACTCCGGCCTTAGCGCCGTGGGCGGCCATCTCTTTGAACGACTCGATGCAGTTGGTCAGGTAGACGGCCAACTGATCGTTCTTAGGATAGTCGGACGTGACAACGGCCGAAGGGGCGATGCGGGGACCGCCGCTATTGACGCGCATCGATTTAGCGCCCAGGATGGCGGCGCCATCCAGCCACTTCTTCGCCACGTCCACGCCGGCCTTGCGCTTCTCGGCATCGAGTTCGCAGATATCGCGCGGCGCATTGTTGGAGATGTGCTGGCATTTGGTACCCGTCGCGGCCATTTTCGCGGCGAGTTTCTCCAGCCACTTGCGTCCGGATGCGCTGGAGGGGTCGAATTCGTGTGTGACTCGCGTGGCGGCCCCCACGCTCAGTGGCACCTCGACGTACATGCTGTTGTCGGCCACATCGCCGAAGAGGCCCGAGAACAGGTCCATGTGAGTGACGCCGGGGAACGTGTCTTTGGTGAATTGGGGGAAGTCCAGCATGGTGATCTCGCCGTACTTCGCCTTCATCTGTTGGCTCACCTGGTTCGCGCTGAACTGGGTGCGGCTTTTGAAGATGTACCGGATGGGCCAGGTGTTGGAAGCCAGGCGATCCAGCTTCTGTTTTTCGGTAAGGGGCGCGGCGGCCGCTTGCGGGGTCATCGCCACGGCGCCGGCGGCCCTTAGAAAGTCGCGACGGTGAACGGGAAGGTGCATATCGCGATTGTACTGGATTCGGCAGTTGATGGCTGTAAGTGCCGATAAGTGCCGGCCGTTCGGCAGGATTTCGACACGGCTGTCGCTATTGATCGAGATCGGAGGCGGGCTGGTTTTTGACGAATTGCTCCCACACCGACATTTCCATGAGGCCGGCGATGCGGGTGTCAGCGGTAAGCAGCAGGCGGGACGGCTGGAAACACTGGTTAAGATCCTGGTAATCCTCTACGAACCGGAAATTCCGGACGAAGATTGACGGCGATTTGACGAAGTCGCCCCACAGACGCAAAGGGGTAGCGGTGGCTGCTTCCAGCCATAGCTCGCCCTCGAAGAGGCCGGTGCGTTTGTGCCTGGGCTTCAAATGGAACACCAAGGCCGGCAAACCGTTGTAATCCGAAGTCTTTAGATAGACAAACGTGTAGTTCTGCCGGGAAACGGAGGCATCGGAGCCTTGTTTCTCCAAGCCGGAGTCCTGGGCCAAAAAGCGCGCAATCACGTCGGTCTTCACCAACTTGTCGCCAGTAAACTGGAGGCCATGATAGGCGATCTTCCCGGTTTGGGAGAGCAGTTTGACTCCGCTCATGCTGCCATGCTTTTTGAGCTTGGGCAGGGACGCATCGATCTGAATCGTGAACGTGAGGCCGGCGCATCGATCATGCGGACTGCGTGAAGTCGCCAGATAACGGTCCAGGGCTTGAGCCGGTGTGAGAGTCTGGGCGGCACAGGCGCCTGGCAGAAGCGCCGTGAGAGCGATGATTTTCAGAAGTCGCATATTTACCGTGCAGGGACCAGGGACCCGGCGACCCCGGATGTGCGGAGGATGGCTTGCCGTACGCGCCAGGAAGGGCCGCTGTGCTCGGTGTGCGCGTCCGAGATGTGCTTGAGAACGGTTTCCGAGTCCGCCTCCGGAAGATTGACTACTTCGAGCAGCGCGCGGGCTCGCGTTAATCCGCCACCGAACCATTCCGGCGAATCCACGTAAAATTCGAATAACTCCCGTGCATACTCCTGGTTATGGGGATCGATGCGGACCGCCTGCTCCAGGCTGCGGCCGGCCTTCCTCGCATATTTGGGTGCGGTGAGCGGGCTCGCAACGTCAGCCTCGCGGGCGTACGATTTGCCGAGCCAATAATAAAGAGCCGGCCGGCCGGGTTGCTCCGCCACGGCTCTTTCAAAGGCGTGCGCGGCCTGTTTGAACTCACACGCGAGGAAAAGGGCGCGGCCTTGCGCGGCCCACTGGTCCGCGGCTTCGGAAGGCGTGACTCCCCAAGCCGCGGACGTGGCAATCGCGCTCAGCCACAAAATCACGATTCGACGGTGCATTTTCAGCTTCTCCCTTTTCACCGCGTCCGGCGCTTAGGCGCCGGGTTTTCCATCAGCGACAAGATCAGACACAGGCCCACCAGCGAGCCTAGACAGCCTACGATCCACATTTCGTTTTGTCTTCCTTCACCCGGTGCCATGAGTAATGCATTTGAATGTCCACTAGATTTTGTTGATCTTGCGAGAAGGAAGTGCCCAATGGTCGTCTTTCCGGCAGCAAGTGCCGACAGATCGTCACTCGATTTGGCGTCTGGGATGCTACGACGCGACCAAGAGCATGGAAGAAGCCGATACGAGGCTTCCTTTCTCCGCCCGCTACGCCTTAGGGCACTGGAACTCAGAATGCACACAACACCCGAGATGCAGATCTACCTTCACGACAGGCCGGCGACGTTCCAATTCGTGCTAAAAGGCAAGCTCATGGGGGAGTGGGTGCCGCACCTGGAGCATGCCTGGGACACAGCCCGGTCGGTACTTGCGGGGAAGGAACTTGTGGTGGACCTTTCCGGCATGACGGGCGCTGACTCCGGGGGCGTGGAGTTATTGTCCCGGATGCGGGAATCGGGAGCACGCCTGACGGCTGCGGCGATGCGTCCGGAGTCGGAGGCTTTCCTCACGGTGTTGGGGGTCTCGGCGCCGCGGTACAGCGCCGGGGGCGGCGGTTGGGCGTGGCGATTCCTAAGGCTATCGGGGTTGTGCGGCTGAAGTCCGGGGAACTCCGTTAGCGGGTGCAGGCCACCCTACGCGGCGCATTGTTATACTTGAGTCTCCCGTGTTCCATTCCATTGAAAAGCAAGTATCCAGGGCGTTCCACACGCATATTCAGATTCGCTACGGCATCGATCTGGCTGTGGGCATCGAGCAGCCGCGGCAGAGCGAATTCGGCGAGATGGCGGTGCCGGCGGCGTTCCAACTCGCCAAGCAGTTGCGACAGGCGCCGCGCAAGATCGCCGCGGAACTGGTTGAGGAGATCGGTCTCATCGCAGGTGTAGCCGCCATGGAGGTTGCGGGCAACGGATACATCAATATCCGGCTGGATCGCGGCGCTTATGGAACTGCGCTCCGGCGCAGCGATAGTGCCAGCGTGCCGGTTCCGGGCGAGAAGATCATCGTCGAGCACACCAACATTAACCCGAATAAGGCCGCTCACATCGGACACCTGCGCAATGCGGCGCTGGGCGACACGTTTGTCCGGATGCTGCGGGCCTGCGGCTATCGGGTGGAGGTGCAGAACTACATCGACAATACCGGCGTCCAGGTGGCCGACGTGGTGGCCGGCTTCCACTACCTGGAAAATAAGACGCTCGCGGACGTGCGCGCGCTCCTGGAAGATCCCGCGATTCGCTTCGATTACTACTGCTGGGATTTGTATGCCCGGACTTCGAGCTATTACAACGATCATCCCGAGGCGCTGGCGTGGCGCAGAGAGACGCTGCACGCCATGGAGTCCGGCGAAGGTGACGTGGCCGAACTGGCGCACGTGATTTCGGACGCGATCGTCAAAGCACATCTGGCAACTATGCTGCGGCTGGACGTGGAGTACGATGTGCTGCCTCGCGAGAGCGAGATTCTGCACTTGCAGTTCTGGTCTGCGGCGTTCGAACTGCTGAAGCAGCGCAAGGCGATCTATTTCGAGACCGAGGGCAAGCACGCGGGATGCTGGGTGATGCCGGGGCTTTCCGAAGAAGGCAAAGTGATTGTCCGGTCGGACGGTACCGTGGTGTATACCGGCAAGGACATCGCGTATCAGCTTTGGAAGTTCGGGCTGCTGGGGAAAGACTTCTTCTACCGCCCGTGGTACACGTATGCCGATGGGCGCGTGCTTTGGGTGACAACGGACCAGCCGGCCGATTCCGGACAGCAGTTCGGTCACGGGACGCGCGTGTACAACGTGATCGATACGCGCCAGTCCTATTTGCAGGATGTGGTGGAGGCGGGGCTGCGCGCATTGGGGTACGAGGCCCAGGCCGATCAATCGATCCATTTCAATTACGAGATGGTGGCGCTGTCGCCGCGATGCTGCGCGGATCTGGGAATACCCCTGTCCGAGGAGGATCGCAAGCGGCCCTACGTGGAAGTCTCGGGGCGCAAGGGGCTGGGCGTGAAGGCGGATGACCTGATGGATAGCCTGATTGCCAAGGCGCTCGAAGAGGTGGCATCCCGCCATGCGGAAGCGCCTGCCGGGGAGCAGAGGCGCGTGGCGACGCAGATTGCGATCGGGGCGCTGCGGTATTTCCTGCTCAAGTTTACGCGGAATTCCGTGATCGCCTTCGACCTGCAGGAAGCCCTGAGCTTCGAGGGTGAGACGGGTCCGTATGTACAGTATGCCGCCGTCCGCGCCCAGAAGATTCTGGACAAACTGATCGAGCGCGGTGAAACCATGCCGGATTTCGCGGCCGAGCTAAGCAGTGAAGCGATGACCAGGCAACTGGCTTCCGAAGAAGTCTGGCAGATGCTTCTGGCGGCTTCCAAAACAGGCGCGGCGGTGGAGCGCGCGGTGGCCGCCGGCGAACCGGCGCACGTTGCCCGGTACGCTTTTCAACTGGCCCAGACGTTCAGCAATTTTTACCAGCAGCATCCCATTCTGATCGAAGAGAATCGCGAGAAAAAGGTGCTGCTGCTCTGGATGACGGAGTTTTTCCGCCGGCAACTGGAGCGGATCGCTTCGATTTTGGGCATTCAGATTCCGATTTATATGTAGTGTGGATTTATTTCTTCGGCTCTGCCTTTTTCTCCTCGCCGGGTTTCTCTTCGGCCGGCTTTTCCGCTCCCGGGGGCGGAGGCAGGTACTGAACGATCACCGAAATTCGCCGGTTAGAAGATGCTTCCGGAGTATCGGGATGGCGCAGTTGGCGGTCGGCGAAACCTCGCACCTGCCCCACCTGTGCGGGCCGAAGGCCGCTTGCCTCCATCATCTTGCGCGCGGAGTTGGCGCGATCCGTCGATAGCTCCCAGTTCGAATACAAACCGTCGGCGGAGAAGGGCTTGGAATCGGTGTGGCCTTCGATCAGGACAGCATTGGGGAGTTTGCCTAATTCCGACGCCAGCCGCTTCAGCAATTCCGCACCTCCCTCGGTCGGGATGGCGCGGCCCGACTCAAAGAACATGCCGGCGTCCGTCTCCAGAAGTTCGATACGCAGACCGTCCGAGGTAATGGTGATCTCCACATGGTCTTTCAGGACGCGGAAATTCGGGATGGTCATGAGAGCCTGCTGGATTTTCTCCGCCAGTTTCTTCATGTCGTCCTTAGGCAGGTCCATGGCGTTGCCCAACCCTGCCGCCGCCGTCCCGGTCTGCTTTCCCGGGCCTGACGGGTTGTTGAAGTAAGCGCTGACAGCCTGCTGCACTTCCTTATCCGCACTCATCAGCCAAAGGACGATAAAGAGCGCCATCATGGCGGTGACAAAATCCGCGTAGGCAACCTTCCAGGCGCCGCCATGGTGCCCGGCATGGCCGGCCTTCTTCCGCTTGATGATGATGATCTTCGGGGCCTCGGTTAAGGCCGGTTTTGGAGATTCCGGTTCTTCCGCCATACCTATGCCGCCTGACTCGCCACTTTAGCGCTGCCGCGGCATGCCGCTTCCATCTCCTGGAAGGTGGGCCGCACGGTGGTCGGTATGGACCGGCGCGCCAGTTCCACCGCCATCATGGGGCTCAGCCCTTTAATAAAAGCCAGCGCCGACATCCGAAGGAACCCAAAGTAGTTGGCCTCGGCGTCGTTCTGCTTTCCCATGGCCGCGGCCAGCGGGCTGAAGATTCCGTAACACAACAAGATGCCGAGAAACGTTCCCACCAGGGCCGCCGCCACCCGGTGCCCGATTTCCTCTTTGGGGCCACCGAGTGCTCCCATCGTGATCACAACTCCCAGCACTGCCGCCACAATTCCCAACCCAGGTAGGGCGTCCGCCATGGTCGACAGGGCGGCGATCGGCTCCGCTGCTTCCCGGTGATGGACCTCCAGATCCACCTCCATCATATTGTCGATGTCCATAGGTTCCACGCCTCCGGACACCGCCATACGCAGCGTGTCACATAAAAAATGCAGGGCGTGATGCGACTTCAGAAATTTCGGATACTTCGAGAACACCGGACTCTTTTCGGGATTATCTACGTCCTCCTCTAATTTCGCGGTACCCGCCTTCCTCACATAGTTGAACAATTCATACATCATCTTGAGGTTGTCCGCGTAAAAGGCCTTGGTATAGGGGCTGCCTGCAAGGATACCGGCCAGACCTTTTCCGATCCGAATCAGCGTCGGCAGCGGGTTGGCAACCACCACCGTCCCCACGGCAGCACCAAAGATGATGACCAGCTCCGCCGGTTGAAACAGGACCTGGAGCTTTCCATGTTCCATCAGGTAGCCACCGGCGATGGCTCCAAGAACGATAACAATTCCAATAATGGAGATCATTTTTCAGCTACGTTGTGCTCCCCTTACTTATCGGTCTGGCGGGACGGCTACTTTAGGGGCCTCCGCCGGAACAGTTCGCCAGCCGCAATTTGCCCTTGCCAATTCCGGGATAGTGCTGGAACAATAGGGCTTGGTCGAAACCTATGCGAATACGGGTATTGGGCATTGTGCTGGCGGGTGGTAAGGGAACCCGGCTTTATCCGCTTACCAAGGAGCGGGCCAAACCGGCCGTTCCGTTCGGCGGCAAGTATCGCATTATCGATTTCGTCTTGAGCAATTTCATCAACTCGGGGATCTACTCGTTGTATGTGCTGACACAGTTCCGCAGCCAGTCGCTGTTGCAGCACCTCGCCGAGGGGTGGCAGTTCGGCAGCCTGCTCAAGTCGCAGTTCGTGATTCCGGTTCCGGCCCAGATGCGGAGCGCCGGCGAGACCTGGTACCAGGGCACCGCCGATGCGATTTACCAGAACATCAATCTGGTGGAACAGTCAGACCCGCACGTTGTGGCGATTTTCGGGGGCGATCATATTTACCGCATGAACATCATGAATATGATCGAATACCACGTGCAGAAGAGCGCCGAGGTGACCGTGGCCGCCATTCCGGTGGACCGGAAACATGCCGCCGAATTCGGCGTGATCGAAACTTCCGAAGACGGCCACATTCTGGCCTTCCACGAAAAGAACCCGGACGCGCCCACCATGCCCGGCGACGACCATCGGGTTTACGCCTCCATGGGAAATTACGTTTTCTCCACCCGCACGCTACTCCGATTGCTGCATGACGATGCCGCCGACGAAAGCAGCAATCACGATTTCGGCCGCGATATTCTGCCGAAACTGGCGGGTAAATCGGAAATCTACGCGTACGATTTTCAGACCAACCGCATTCCCGGCGAGCCAGCCGACGCCGCTCCCTACTGGCGCGACGTGGGGACCACCGACGCGTACTACGAAGCCAACATGGATCTGCGCGCCGTCAAACCGGCCCTCAACCTGTACAACCGCGAATGGCCCCTGCGTAGCGCCAGTTACCCGGATCCGCCCGCCAAGTTCACGTTCGACGACGAAAATCGCCGCGGCCAGGCCATCGACAGTATCGTCTCCGGCGGCTGCATCCTCTCCGGAGGCACGGTCCGCAACAGCGTATTGGGGCGTGGAGTGAAGGTCCACGCCGGCGCACTGGTGGATGACTGCGTGATTCTGGATAATTGCGACATCGGCCGCCGCGCGAAATTGAAGCGCGTGATTCTGGACAAGAATGTGCGCATTCCGGAGGATGCCGTGATTGGCTACGAACTGGAGCGCGATCGCCTGCATCATCACGTCACCGAGACGGGCATCGTAGTGGTCGGCGGGCCGCGGACGCCGGTGGGTGTCACCGAAGTCGTGGTCTGACGCACACGGCGAGCGTCGCACCCCATGGAACAGCAGGTTCTCGGCTGGATCACGCAATATGGCTACTTCGCGATTTTCGCGCTGCTGATGTTCGGCATCGTGGGGCTGCCGGTTCCCGATGAGACGCTGCTGACCTTCTGCGGATTTCTGATGTATCGGGGCCGCCTGGAGCCTGTGGCGGCATTCGGGACGGCGTTCGCCGGCAGCGCCTGCGGCATCACCCTCAGCTACTTCCTGGGGCGTAGTTTCGGTCTGGCGCTGATTCACCGCTACGGAAGGTACGTGCGCATCACCGAGGATCACATCACCAGAGCGCACGCCTGGTTCGCACGGGTGGGACACTGGGGGCTGACCTTCGGCTACTTCATTCCGGGCATCCGCCATTTCACGGCCTATGCAGCCGGCATGAGCGAAGTGGAATACCCCCAGTTCGCGCTCTTCGCCTACAGCGGAGGGCTGCTCTGGGTGGGCACGTTTCTGTCGCTGGGATATTTCCTGGGCGAACGGTGGGAAACCGTAGAAAAGAACATTCACCACTATCTGGTCTGGATCACCGTGGCCGGCGTTATTGCGCTGGCTGGGTACCTGGTGTGGCGGAAGCGGCGCCGGGCGTGAGGTAAGTGACCGTCAGGGCCACCGCCACCACCGCCGCGCAGCCGATCACGTTGTACCAGAGCCAGGAGACGTCGGTAAACCAGGAAGTGGCGAGGATCGCCGATTCGCCCGCGATCATGCCCAGGAATGCCGCCGTTCCGCGCACGCGGCGAAAAGCAAAGGCCAGCACGAAGCATCCCAGCAGCGATCCGTAGAACAGCGACCCCACCTTGTTCACGGCCACGATCAGCGCGCCCAGGCGCCCGGCCCACCCGGCGAACATCACCGCGTAGACACCCCAGAACATCGTGGCCCAGCGCGATGCGCTCACATAATGATGGTCGCTTTGTCCCGGCCGGAAGTGGCGCTTATAGATGTCTACGATAGTCACGGTGGCGAGCGAGTTGATCTCCCCGGAACTGGCGGACATGGTAGCGGCGAAGATCACCGCGATCACCAGCCCGACCAGCCCCACCGGCAGAAAGCGCGTCACGAACGAGAGAAAGATGTAGTTGGTATCGGTGAAGCCCTTCTCGCCGCCGTTCTGCTCGACGAGTTTCGACGCCTGGGCGCGCGCTCCGTCCAATTGCGCTTGCGCGCCGCGATAATCGCTGCGCGCGCGGGCTTCGGCCCCGGGGTCGCCATCGTGGTGGGCCTGCACCAGGTTCAACGCCGCCACGCGCCGCCGGTCAAATGCCTGATTGTATTGTGCAGCTACCTGCGGGTATGCGTCGCTGCCGTGGATGCGCGACAGTTCGGCGTGCTGGAACAGCATGGGCGGCTGCACGAATATGTAGAACACGAACACCATCGCCCCGATGAACAGGATGAAGAACTGCATGGGGATTTTGGCAACCGCATTGAACAGCAGGCTGAGGCGGCTTTGCGAAATCGATTTTCCGGTGAGGTAACGCTGCACCTGCGACTGGTCGCAGCCGAAATAGGAAAGGAACAGGAACGTGCCCCCGATCAGCCCGCTCCACATATTGAAGCGGTCGTTCCAGTCGAAGTGGGTGGTCACGGCATTTAAGCGGCCCGCCGCGCCGGCCAGGAATACCGCGTCGCCGAAACTCACCGAATGCGGGAGCAGCACGATAGTGGTCACCAGCGCGGCGATCAGCCCGACGAAGATGACGCCCATCTGCTGCACGTCCGACCAGGTCACCGCCTTGATGCCGCCGAGCACTGTGTAGGTGATGACTACCGCGCCCATCAGCGAAGTAGTCAAGCGCTCCGGCCATCCCAGGATGACCGAGAGCACCAGCGCCGGCGCGTAGATCGTAAGGCCGGCGGAAAGGCCGCGCTGGGCCAGAAAAATAACGCTGGCCAAGGCGCGGGTTTTGGCGTCGAAGCGGCTCTCCAGGTATTCGTACGCGGTGTAGACCTTGGTGTTGTGGAAAATCGGTACCACCGTGGCGCAGATCACCACCATGGCCAGCGGCAGGCCGAAATAAAACTGCACGAAGCGCATGCCGTCCACATAGCTTTGGCCGGTGGTGGAGATGAAAGTGATGGCGCTGGCCTGGGTGGCCATGATGGAGAGCGCCATGGCATACCACGGCATGGATCTCCCGGCCAGCAGGTAGCGATCCACGGTGTTGCTGCCCCGGCTGCGATACAGCCCGTACGCCACAATGGAAACCAGTGACGCGACCAGAACAATCCAGTCCAGAGTCCTCATTGATAGATCCGCGTGAACACGTAGAAGGCGAGAATGAGCAGCACCAGATAGACCACGATGGCCTGGTAGACCCGTACCCATGTGCCGAGGAACGGCGGCGGTTCGTCCGGGGGAATCAGCTTATGGCTCACAGGATAAAGCTTACAGCTTGTCAGGCCAGCAACTCACCGGTCATTACGGTGACGGCCTGGCCTCCGAGTTTAACGCGTTCGCCTGCCACTCGCACGCGCACCACGCCTCCGCGCGCGGATGCTTGAAACCCGGTCAACTCGGTCTTGCGGAGTTTCTCCGCCCAATATGGTCCCAGCGCGGTGTGGGCGGAGCCGGTCACGGGGTCTTCGTCGATTCCCGAGCCGGGGGCGAAGAAGCGCGAAACGAAATCGAATTGGCCGGTACCGCGTGCGGTCACAATGACGCCGCGAACCGGCTCTTTGCGGAGCGTGCTGTGATCGGGCGACAGGCTCCGCAGAGTCTCCTCGGAATCCACTTCCACCAGGTAGTCGAAGGCATTTCGCCCCACATACTTTGCGTCGTTCACGCCCAGGGCGCGCAGCATTTCAGGCGGAGCCTGGGCCGGCACGGCGACTTTCGCCGGAAAATCCAGCTCGATCCATTCGCCCCGGCGGTCCGCCGTCAACAGGCCGCTGCGGGTGTGGAAACGGGCCTGCTGTCCCTCCGGCAGGTGGCCGTCCTGCCACAGCACGTGTGCGCTGGCCACGGTGGCATGCCCGCAGAGATCCACTTCCACGGCTGGGGTGAGCCAGCGCAGGTGGTAGCCGCCATTTTGGGGCGTCAGGAAAGCCGTTTCGGAAAGATTCATCTCGCGCGCCACATCGCGCATCCACTGGTCGGGCCGGGGTTCTGCGAGGACGCACACGGCGGCTGGATTCCCGGCAAAGGGCTGACTGGTAAACGCATCGACCTGGACGATTCTGATTGCCATAACCCAGTGTAAACCGACAAGTTCGGTTCACAGACTTGAAACCTTTGCCGGTGCCATGGAGTCTATTAGACAGCGCGATGTTGTCCTTTTCGGCCAAGCTCCTTGGTGCGGTGGCGATGCTGGCGGCGATGTGGGGCTTGAACTCCGTAGACCGGCCGGAAACACGCGCCTGGCTGCGTCCCGCGGGCACTCCGCCGGGCCCGGTGCGAATCCTGCGGTTCTACGCCAGCGTCGGCTTGGTACTGACGGGCGAATCGGCCGAACTCTGCTACGGCGTCGAAAACGCCAAATCGGTACGCATTTCTCCGCCGCTACCGGGTGTTTACCCCTCGGCCCGCCATTGCCTGCAGGTTGTGCCGGAACATACTACGCACTACACCATCCTGGCCGAAGGTTACGATGGCAGGGTGGCCATGCAATCGTTGACGCTGCCGGTAGAGAGCGCTCCGGCATCGCGCGCGCCGTCGGTCAGCTACGCCATGGTGGATCAATTGCCCAGCGCGGTGGCGATCGCCTTCTCCGCAAGCGGACCCATTGCCTCGTATCCGGCAACGTTCGGATGCAGTCCGTCCCAGGTGAGTTCCTTGCGTAACATGCCGTGCTCGTCCAGCATGGCGGTCCAGTAATCCAGATACACAATTCCGTTTTGTGAGGTATATTGCCTGAGCCAGTCGTTCATGGCTTTGAGCTTTTCCATGGGCCGCTTGCCGGTCTGCGGGCCGATGTAGTCGCAGACGGGAGTCAGCGAGGAGAGAACGACGGCGATGTGGTGCGCGCGCGCCAGATCCACCATGGACATGATATTGCTGCGCGTGGCCTCGGGATCGATGGGTCCGAGCGAGCCGCCGATATCGTTGGTGCCGCCCAGGATTACCACCACGCGAGGGTCAAGCGCGATCACATCCTGGCGGAAGCGCAGCAGCAATTGAGGGGTCACCTGGCCGCTAATTCCGCGATTGACATATGGCTTGCCCGGAAAGAACTTCCCATAGCGGCGGCCCCAGAAATCGGTAATGGAATCGCCCAGGAAGACTACGCGCTTTTCACCGGCCGCGGGAGGCGCGAGTTTGGCATCCTCCGCCGCATAGCGCCGCAAATTGGCGACGTCGCTCAGGGATCCGCGGGCCGGCGAGGGCGTCTGCGCGGCAGCGGAGTATACCAGGGCCAAGGCAATCAGGATTCGCATACATGGATATTGTAGGCGAGGAGCAGGGGAACCGCCCGGTGCTCTTACTCCCGGCAGAATTCCTCTGCGCGTGCGCCAGGCATGAACGATTTCGGTTGTGTCCGTGGGCGTCAGACGTTGCTAGAATGTGTACAGTGAGTACGCAATATGGAAACGC
>JARLGM010000149.1 GCA_031292755.1 Candidatus Sulfopaludibacter sp. | reverse complement strand
ACAGTATAACGGAGGCCCTCTACTTTTGCAATGAATTTATGACTCAGGACACTAGATGGCTAGAAACGTCCTAACCTGGGCGGCCGAATGCCAAAGGGCAGGAACTTTCCTGCCCTTTTTTGGAGGCTGCCTTACTGCTTCGCAGCGCATGCCGCAATTCGGACCGCCAATTCGGAGGCGCGGTCCCTCTCGAACTCCGTTTCAACGCCCCGGCGGGCGAGATCCTCATGGATGGCCAACGCACCGCGATACGACGAACAGGCCTCACTCTTGCGTCCGAGCCGGTCCCAGGCCTGGCCCAGTCCTGCTTCAACCCACGCCAAATTCGAACGAAGTTCGAGATTCGCGCCATTCCTGGCGATCTGAGCTTTACCGATCTCATCCGCCGCGAGAAACTGCTCCAAGGCCGCCGACACCTTACCCTTCTCCAGAAGAGTATTTGCCACCGTCAGTTCGGCGTACAAAAGCCGGCTCTGCAGTCGCGCATCCATGGGATCGGCGTCCGCAAGACTGCGGCGGATCTCGAGAGATCTGCGGTAGCGATCGAGGGCCTGATCGAGATGTCCCATCGCTTCGTAACAATTCGCGGTTGATCCGAAATCGTATGCCAGGTCGAGTTGAGCTTCTCGGTCCGATGGCTGCGCCGCAACACGCTTTGAATCCATCTCCTCGGCTTGCCTGGCGTGATCGAGAGCCTTGTCGAGTATCGATCGGTTATAAAATCGCGCAGACAGATATTTGTGGACGAGCGCCACATTCCGTAGTTCCCGGTCGCCGTCCGGCTTGTTGCGCAAAAGCGACAGGTAAATGTCCAGGCACTTCTGCCAGACTTCGATTGCCTGGTCTCCTTCTTGCAGAGCACCTGCTTCCGCGAAGTAGGCGCTGGCCAAGGACCGGCGTGCCCGCTCGTCTGCCGGGTTGGCACTGGCGGCAGGCTCGGCCGCAGCCACCGCTTCCCGCGCGGTCCGCAGGCTCTCGCCTTCATTGCGGGCGAGTGCGTAGGCTCCGCTCAGGTTGCGGTAAGCATCCACCAGGGAAAAGCGCGCCTCGATATCGCCCGGCGTTGTCGCCAGGGCCGACACGAGAATCCGGCTGGCTTTCTGGTAGCTGTCGATAGCGGCTTGCGAATCTCCCAGATTGGCCCGCGCGTCGTTCCCTTGTATGTCTCCCATGCGGATGTAAGCTGCCCCAACCTCCCGCTGAAGGCCGGGCTCGCCTTCGGACTCCTTCGCCAGAGCATCCAGGTACTCCAGCCCCTTGGTCACGAGCAGCTTTCTGGCCTGCGTGGATCCGGGGACGTTCTCAAGCTTTGCATTCATTTCGAAAACCATGGCGTTCGCGAGCTTGCGGAGGTCATCGAACCGGCGCTGCGCTTTGGCGCGCTCGCGGTTGGCGATACGCGCCTCCCTGGCGACCGCCCCAGCCCCGGCGAGCAGAAGAACGATTCCCGCCGCCGCGACCGCCACTCCAAAGCGATGACGCCGCACAAACTTTCCCGTCCGGTATCCCGCACTTGGTGGGCGCGCCAGCACCGGCTCGTTGCGCAAATGCCGCCCGATATCGGCTGCGAGGTCCGACGGAGAACCATATCGTCGACTCCGGTCTTTCTCCAGTGCCTTCATCGTGATCCAGTCCAGGTCGCCCCTTAGCTGGCGCTCCAGTACGGCTGGATCGACGTCGCGGTTTCTGGCCGAAACGGCTGAACCTGACGTGCGGACTCGTGTGCTCGGCCGTGGCGGCTCCTCCTCCCGCAGCCTCTTCCGAATTCCTTCATATCCCGCCTTTCGCAGCTCGCCGGAATCGAACGGCAGCGCACCCACCAGGAGCTCGTAAAGAATCACACCGAGCGAGTACACGTCCGTCCGCGTATCCACGTCCTGTGCGGTGATGCCGGCCTGCTCCGGGCTCATGTAGTCCGGTGTTCCGATCAGGGCTCCCATCTGGGTGTACAGCGTCTTCTCGGTAAGTGGTTGTGCCGTCGCCTTCGCCACACCGAAGTCGATAATCTTGGGCGCGGCTTTCCCGTCCTGCATAGAAACCAGCACGTTGGTTGGCTTCAGGTCGCGGTGGATGATGGCTTTCTGGTGAGCGTGCTGAACCCCTTCGCAAACCTGGATGAAAAGCTCCAGGCGTTCACGAGTTGGCGCGCGGTGAGTGTCACAGTGCTCCGTGATCGGCACTCCTTGAACGTACTCCATGACGAAGTACGGGTGGCCGTCCGCCGTGCTTCCAGCTTCGAAGACTTTGGCGATGGCGGGATGGTCCATCATGGCCAACGCCTGACGCTCCGACTCGAAGCGGGCCACCACGTCTTTGGTGTCCATACCCGCCTTGATCAGCTTGAGCGCCACCCGGCGCCGCACGGGTTCGGTCTGCTCCGCCAACCAGACCTCGCCCATGCCGCCGGCGCCCAGTTGCTCGAGTAACCGGTAGCGGCCCACGGTCTGGTGGCTCTCGGACTTGCGGACGAAGTGAAAATGCTGCGCCAGCACCTGTCCCGCTTCCAAGGCGCCGGCGGAGTCGACCCGACTCGGGTCCGCGCCCAGTCCGTCGGCCAGTGGCGCCTCGTGCAGGAAGCCGGGGCGGACATCTTCGCCTGCCAACAGAAGCGACTCCACCTCGGCACGCAGCGCATCATCGGAAGAGCAGGCTTCATCCAGGAACCGCGCGCGCTGCTCGGGGACAAGTTGCATGGCCTGGTGCAGCAGGTCCTTGACCTGTTCCCAACGTTCGATCGTCATGGCGCTGCCGTCCTGCTCATTTGCCGATGCAACCAGACTCGGGCCGTAGCCCAGTCGCGGTCGACGGTAGCGCGCGAGATGCCCAGCACCTGGGATATTTCGGGAGCCGACAACCCGCCGAAGAACCGCATTTCTACGATCTTTCCCTGTCGCTCATCGATGCGCGACAACTCGCTTAAGGCATCGTCCAAGGCCAGGAGTTCGGCATCTCCGTTACCGGGCAAGGCAGCCAGATCCTCTAGGGCGATCCTGCATCCCCCGTCACGCTTGGACGCTCGACGGCCGCGGGCGTAGTCCACAAGGATTTGACGCATGAGCCGGGACGCAACCGTGATGAAGTGAGCGCGGTTCTGCAACTCAACCGGTTGACCGCCTATCAGTCGTAGGTAGGCCTCGTGAACCAGAGCGGTGCTTTGGAGGGTGTGACCCGGCCGTTCCAATTGGAGCTGGTACTGAGCGGCACGCCGCAGCTCTCTGTAGACCAGGGGCACCAGAGCACCGAGGGCTTTTTCGTCACCCTGCGTCCAGCGGCGTAGAAGCTCGGTGAACTGGCCGGACTGATCTTCGGACATGCCCCTCTCCAGAACGACAAATAGCATATTCCCGCCCTCGACGGGAGTCAATCAACGTTTGATACTGCATTGATACTGCGCGCGCCACCGCGCTCGAACATTCTTTTTGGGCGATGAGGCGTTTCGCTCGCGCTTTCCGCAGTATGGAGTGACAAGGCTTGACCGGTGACGGACGGAGGCCCTGACAAATACAGCCGCTCCGAAACGGAGCACATCCAAAGGAGGATATATGAAAAGCATAGTTTTGTCGTTTTCAGGCAGTGCGCTGCGAAACGCACTAATCGTCGTGGCTGGAATCGCCATGCTCACGACCTTCACTTCACCTGCCATGGCAGCCACCCCACACTTTGGCGTGCGATGCCAGGACACCTTCCAGTACACCTGGGCTCCCTCCCTCGATCTCGATACCGCGTGCAGCGACTTCATCAACGTGATACAGGGTACCTGGCCCGTCGACTTCTATTTCAACCTTCACGGCGCGCAAACAGCCTTGTACTCCGGCACTCCGGCCGAGCCGTGCAATTCCTGCGGCGGTGTTGACAGTGTGGACGTCTTTGTCATGAGTACGCACGGCACCATTGCAAGCAACGACCACCACTATACGGGCTATGCCATGTGGGATAACAAGACGATCGCCTGGACATCCTCCATGCGCCTCGGCGATTCGGGCAGGCAGGTCAAGGTGCTGGCCACATATTCCTGCGACACCCTGAAGAACGGTGACGGGCTTTTGCCGAGCCGTTGGGGGAGCGTTTTCGCGGGGGGACTTAAGCTCGCCGTAGGTGCACACGATCTGCTGTGGGACGGCGATGAAAGTTCCATGCAGGACTTTGCCTCCAACCTTGTGAGCGGCATGTCCATTGGCTCCTCGTGGTTGAACGCTGTTTATAACGACAATAACAGCAACAATCCAACGGTTGCTAACACCGGCGCTGATAAGGCCGACTGCTGGAGTCGCCAAGGCGTTACCGTGGGCCAGGCTATGTCTGAGTCCCCGCTGCGGGATAGCAAGGTCGGGTACTACTGCTGGACGAATTGGGGTTCCGGCCCGGACTAAACATTTCTAGGAGAGATTCATAAATCATACAAGGAGAATGACAATGAAAACCAATAACCTGAGTTTCGTAACCAGCGCCGTGCTGGCGGCAAGCGCGATGATCCCCGGAATCGTCGCACGCGCGGCAGATCTGCCCCGAACCAAAGCCCACCAACAGCTCTCCGTCACGCAGGGATTTAGCGATCCCGCGCTGGCAGTGTTGCGGCGCACCGGCGCGGTGGATCCAGACACGGTGAGCTCCGCCCTGATCGGGAAACTGCGCCCGGACAGCGCTTACCAGAGCACCAAGGTCGGCGGCAAGCTGCGCATCGCAGGCACGCAGTGGTCGCTGGAAGTCGTAGCCGATGGCTCGGCTGCCGACTACCAGGATCTGGCCGTCGAAGCGCAGGCGCATTCGTTGGGCAGGCCGTTGTCGGCACAGATGCCGGCGGCCGAACTCGAACAGAGGGGCCGTGCCTTCATCGCTTCCAATCTCGCTTCCCAGATAGTTCTCGGAGCGGATGAAGAACTGGTTGCCCTTCGCGCGGACTACCGTATCGAAGGCGGCCAGGAATTCGGCAGCAGCCAGGTCACCCAGGCCGTCGTGGCCAACCGCATCGTCTTCGGCCGGACTCTTCATGGAGTTCCGGTCGTCGGCAACGGTTCTAAGGTCATCCTCACCTTCACCAACGACGGTTCCCTAGAATCGTACCGCTACGATTGGCCCGCCTACCAGGTTGCGGACACCCAGACCGTTGTCGATGCCGGTGAAATTCTGTCTCGAGTGCAGAAGGTCGTTAGCACCCGCAACGGCGTCGCCGCGCCCAGGTACGGGGTACTCCTGCCCGGCAAAGAGCGCGCCGCATATCCGGTCGAGTTGACCCCAAACACCCAACTCCAGACGTTGGATTGCGGCTACTACGACCCCGGTTCCAGGGCTCGACAGAGCCAATCCATCCAGCCCGGATGCACGTATCTCGCCGTTTCGCAAGACTCGAATGGGACCCGGGCCGGGTATGCCGGCGCGGTTCCCGCGGGGGCACAATTCGCGCTCGATGCGGCTTGGCTCGAGACCCAAATACTAGCTCGAATGTAAGCACCAACTACTCGACAGGAAGTGGCAAGCGCTCGGGGCCGGCAGGCGAACCTGCCAGGGCTGGCTCAGTACAAGCGACCAAAAGGAGAGCGGCAACCGCTCTCCTTTTTATTCTTGTGGTGTTTTTTCCGCGGTGCGATTCCGGCGGGCGGCTTAGGAGGTCTATTAGACTGCGATTGCCGTACGTTTTGAAAGCTGGACTTCGCCGGTCCTCTTGTCCCGCGGGTCGAATACCCCGGTACGATTCCTGTTGGTAAATCCATGCTATTAGTGATGGGGTCGTTACTCGTAGGCAACCAGGCTGATTCGCCGGTCTTAGATATCATTCTCCCGTTTAGATCCCGTGAAATCATGGTCCCGTCATCTGGGCGATGAGGGCCTCCTCGTGACCAATCACCTTCCGGGCGCTCAAGGTCGCACAGTTCCGTCCGGATCACGCCCCGCTCGAAAGGTCACCTCTGGCCGTCTCCAGCCTCCGGACTGTCCCCCGGCGGCCTAACGGAACAGCATTGAGCGCTACTCCGGCCCGTGCCCCAGCAACTTCAAAGGGTCCAGAGATTCGCCCTGCCACCATTTCTTTTCTGGCCCCAGTTTGTGCACTTCGAAGTGCAGGTGCGGCGCGTTGGCCTGGGCGTTCCCGGTGCTACCTACGTATCCCAGCACCTCGGCTTGGCGCAACAGCGTGCCTTCGGCAAGGCCCGTGGCATAACGCTCCAGGTGGGCGTAGTAGTAGCAATAGGTGCGCGAGTCGTCGAACTGATACACCGTCGTACCGCCGAGTTTGCTGTGAAACAGCTTGACCACATTACCCTCCACGGCGGCGATCACGGGAGTGCCGCGGGGCGCCGGGATATCGAGCGCATCGTGCCGGCGCCCATCGCGCCGGTCGTTGAAATTATCGGTAAGCTGGCTGGCGGCGATGCCCTGTACCGGAATGATCGGGTGGCCGGGAACAGGCTCGGGAGCCGAACGCTCCGCCTCGCCCTGTGCCGGCGAGAGCGTGATTGGCTGAGGCGGCGCTGCTTGTTGCGGCACCGCGGCAACAGCCGCCTGCGGCTGCGCCCCGGCCGGCGTTCGCAGCGCGCCGAACGACCAGAGCACTCCCGCCAGCACCGCCATCCCTGCCACAAAGCCCAAAGCAAATGCCGCGAACGTGCTTCCCCGCATGGCCTACTCCTGTAAAATTGCGTCTGCACCCTTCGTCACCATGCCCGCCAGTTCGGATGCATCCCAATTGGTGAGCCGGATACAGCCGTGCGACGTCGCATGGCCGATCAGCGACGGGTCCGGCGTGCCGTGGATGCCGTAGTGCTCCTTGGAAAGATCGATCCACACGACGCCCACCGGATTGCGTGGCCCTGGCTGAATCTCGGCGCGCTCGTCTTTATCCTGCGCGTCCCAGAACAAAGTCGCATTGTAGTGGAACACCGGGTTGCGCTGGCAGCCGTTTATCTTCCATTCGCCCAGCGGCAGCGGGTCGTGCGCACTGCCGATCGTCGCCACGTAAAAGGCCAGCAATTTCCCATTGGCATCGTACGCGCGCACGGAACTCTCGGATTTCGAAACTATCACTTTCGCCACCGAGTTCGGTCCACCCGGCGGCAGGACAAGCACATTCGGCACCGTCAACTGCTCGCCCACGTTGGTGAAATCCGCGCCGGCGTTCAGAGCCTTCAGCAAATCCGGGCTGGAGTGAAACCGCTCCGCCAGTTCGTCGAGCGGCGAACTGTATCCCAGGGCCGGCAGTTTCGCCTGCTCCATCAGGTCGTTGGGCAATTGCACGAACGGGCCTTTCTCATCGTCATCGCTGATGGTGTAGGGCACGAGTAGCGGCGCCTTGTCCGCATTGAGCGCCGCCCACGTCGCGGCGTCCAGAGTGCCGCTCGCCGGAAGCTGGCGGTCGCCCTGAAAAGCGGCTACGGCCTTCTGGAGATTCGAACCAAAATCACCATCGATCTGCCCGCAGGAAAAGTGCGCGCGCGCCAGAAGAATCTGCGCCCGCACCACACCGGAGCCTTTGCCGCCGATGCCGATTTCGGGCTGGTTCGTGCTCCCGATCTGGTTGGGATCCACCGAGAGCTGGGCGTTGGTCGCCGCACCGAATGCCGTACCCGCCAGTGTGGCGATCCATACAAAGCGTATGCCACCCCTCACCCTCATGCCGGTGACAGTGCACGCCGGACACCAGTGTTACGGGCGACCCAGAAATTCCGCCAGCAGCCCGTGGAAATGATGGACGCCGTTCTCCCGTTTCACCGAATAACGACCTTGCGAATAGCTGCGCGAGTGGAGCCCGCGCTGCACCGATTCGCAGATCCGGATATCTTCCTGCTGGATCTCATCGGAGAAGTCGATGGTCGCTTGTGCCACCTCGGCATCCCCATAGGAGAACCATTCGAAGATCGTCAGGGTACGGTCCGGACCCAGGGGCAGGATGAGATTGCTGCTCATGTTGTCCGGATACACGTTCAGCATGAAGTTCGGAAAGATCCAGTAGTACAGCGCGCAATTATTGCTGTCGGCGAACTCGTACCGCCGTGCGCCTTCACCGGTGCGGGGACGAATGGGGGCGACCTGCGACGAATAATAGCGGAAGGTCTCCACGCGATACAGTGCGTAGTCCAGTTCGCGAAACAGGCTGGGATGCGCCGCGGGCAGGTGATAGCCTTCCACATAATTGTCGACGTAGACCTTCCAGTTGCATGCGATCTCGTAATCGCGGCGGGCGGAGAGGTGCAACTCGCCGGGGCGGCAGCCGATTTCGGCCGCTTCCCGCGGAATGGCGCCGAACACCTCGGCCAGCGGCGGCGCCTGCGGATCCTGATTCACGAAGACGAACGGCCCCCACGTCTCCACCCGGAACTGCGGCAGGCAGATTTGCGAGCGGTCCCAGTTCTCAACGCCTTCGAATTCGGGCTGGCCGTGCAGACGGCCATCCAGCGTATAAGTCCAGGCGTGGTACGGGCAGCGAATCACCGGCGCCACGCCGCTGCCCTCAGCCAGCAGCGAGCCGCGATGGCGGCATACGTTGGAAAACGCCCGCAGCGTGCCGTCCCGGTCGCGCGTTACCAGAATGGGCTCGCCGGCGATCTCGCCTGCCAGATAACTACCGGGCGCGGTCACGGCGTCCGCCCGTCCAACCACCTGCCAGGTGCGGCCGAAGACATTACGGGATTCCAATGCCAGCATGGCGGGATCGGTGTACCAGCGCGCCGGAATGGTGGACGCGCGCGCCAGGTTCGGTTCGAAGGTGAAATCGCTCCAATCCAATGCTCAATGCTATCCTGAAAGGAGCACACCTGTTTGGATACTCATTTGAAAATTGGTTTTGTAAGTCTGGGCTGCCCGAAGAATCTCGTCGATAGCGAGGTCATGATGGGTCAACTCGTCGCCAGGGGCCACGAATTGACACCCCATCCCGACCAGGCCGACGTTCTGGTGGTCAATACCTGTAGTTTCATCGATCCCGCCAAGAAGGAATCGGTCGACACCATCCTGGAGATGGCCGAATACAAGAAGGTAGGCCGAGCGCGCAAGCTCATCGTCGCCGGCTGCCTGGTGGAACGCTACCGCGGCGATATCCGCAAGGATATTCCCGAAGTCGACGCCCTGATCGGCACCAATGAACTGGAGGGCATTGTGGCGGCGTGCGAGGGGCTGGAACCCGGCTCCGGTCCCGCCGAGCCGTACCTCTATCACGATCTGACACCGCGCGTTCTGGCCACCCCGCGCCACTTCGCCTACATCAAGATCGCCGAAGGGTGCGACCATCCCTGCACGTTCTGCGTGATCCCGCAGTATCGCGGCGCATTCCGCAGCCGCCGCTTCGAATCGGTGATTTCCGAAGCCACCCGTCTCTTCGGGCAAGGCGTGCGCGAGATCAATCTCATCGGGCAGGACACCACCTGTTACGGCGAAGACCTGGGACTCGTTGACGGTCTGGCTCACCTGCTGGCGCGGCTGGCCGGCATGGAGACGGAGCACGAAAAGTGGATCCGCTTCCTGTACGCCTATCCGAATAAAGTCACGCAGAAACTGCTGGATACGATCGCGGCGCATGCCTCGCTGGTGAAGTATATCGATATGCCGCTGCAACACGCCAGCGCTTCGGTGCTGAAGCGGATGAAGCGCGGCGCCTCGGGCGATATCTTCCTGAAGCTGCTCGAGCGCATCCGGCGGACCATACCGGGAATCGCCATCCGCACCAGCTTTATCGTGGGCTTCCCGGGGGAAACGGCAGAGGATTTCGAGGAGCTGTGCCAGTTCGTGGAGGCTGCGAGATTCGACAATCTGGGCGTCTTCACCTATTCCGACGAAGACACAAGCCGGAGCTGCGCACTGGACGGCAAAGTGGACGGCCGCACCATTCACAATCGCAAGCGCCGCCTGATGGCCATGCAACGCAAGATCTCCCGCGACCGCAATCAGGCGTTGGTGGGCAGGGAATTGCCGGTGCTGGTGGAAGGGCTCTCCAAAGAGACGGACCTATTGTGGGAAGGGCGCCTCTCCACACAAGCCCCGGAAATCGACGGCGCCACGCTGATTAACGATTTTGAAGGCGCCGAGCCGCGGCAGGGAGAAATCCGCCGCCTGCTG
This sequence comes from Candidatus Sulfopaludibacter sp., assembly GCA_031292755.1. Taxonomy (GTDB): domain Bacteria; phylum Acidobacteriota; class Terriglobia; order Bryobacterales; family Bryobacteraceae; genus Sulfopaludibacter. Next base: position 9,154 of record JARLGM010000149.1, on the reverse strand, counting down.
ATTACCGAAGCGCACGATTACGATGTGGTGGGCACGCTCCTGCCGCCTACCGAAACGGTTCCGCGGTTTGTGCCCGCGCCGCTGATCCAGATTTCGTTCCAGCCCGCGCTATGAAGTTCCGTTGCCCGATTTGCAAGAAGCCGGTCAAGTTGGGCGACTCCGATTTCCCTTTCTGCGGCGAACGGTGCCGCATTCTGGACCTGGGTGCGTGGTCCGCCGAAGAATATCGAGTCTCCTCGTCCGCCTCGCCGCCGGAGGAAGAGGAGCCGTCCGATGAAGATTAAGTTCGCGAACCTCATCTCGACGTGGTTCGGATGCGGCTGGTCGCCATTCGCCCCCGGAACGGCCGGTTCCGCCGCCGCGGTGGCGATTGCCATCGTGCTGCACCGGTACGCCGGACTGGCGCCGTGGCATTTCCTGGTGCTGGCGGCGCTGCTTTCTCCGCTGGCGATCTGGGCTGCCGGCGTCACCGCGGCGGCCTACAAAATCAAGGATCCCGGCTTCGTGGTGGTGGATGAAGTTCTCGGCCAATGGATCACCCTTGCCGGCGCAGCTACATTGAACTGGAAGACCTACCTGGTGGCCTTCACGCTGTTCCGGCTGTTCGACATCTGGAAGCCGCCGCCGGTGCGGCAGCTCGAAGCCCTGCCGGGCGGGCTCGGCATCAACGCCGACGACATGATGGCCGGCGTCTACGGCGCGCTGGTGTTGCTGCTGCTTGGACGGCTGTTACAATCTTGAGTGAATATGCCCCTTCGGAAATCGCCCGACTCCCGGCCTCAAATCGCGCAAGTGACTCCGCCCGCCGCTATCGCGGGTGGTGAATTGCAGATTCGTGGCAAGGGTTTCGCCCAGGTGGAACGGCCCCGTGTGGTGATCGGGGAAGTCGCCGCGCCGGTGATCATCGGTTCGGATTCCTTCGTGATCGCCCGCGTGCCGGAAGGCGCCACCGCCGGAGAACTGGTAATCCAGAACGGCAGACAGGCCAGCGATTCCTGGGCCTGCGATATCGGCGTGCTCATTGCCGAGAATCTGCATCCGGTAGCCAATCCGGCGATCGATTCGTTCGGGAATATTTACAGCACTTTCAGCGGGTCGCGCGGTCAGAAAGTGCCGGTGGCGGTCTACAAGATCGATCTCCACTTCAATATGAAGCCGTTCATCAACGAACTGATGAACGCCACCGCCATGGCTTTCGACCCGCAGGGGATGCTGTACATCTCCAGCCGCTACGACGGTTTTGTCTACCAGGTCACGCCCACCGGCAACATGTCGGTCTACACCGAAGGCATGGGAACCGCCACCGGATTGGCCTTCGATCGGGAAGGCAACCTGTACGTGGGAGACCGCAGCGGCACGATTTTCAAAATCAGCCCCAACCGCCAGATTTTCGTGTTCGCCACGCTGGAACCCTCCATCGCCGCTTACCACCTGACTTTCGGACCTGATAATTTCCTGTACGTCACCGGCCCCACCACCTCCAGCTTCGATGCGGTGTACCGCGTCTCCGATCACGGCGAAGTGGAGGTCTTCTATCGTGGACTGGGCCGGCCTCAGGGCATGGCGTTCGATGAAGAAGGCCGCCTGTACGTAGCCGCGTCGATTAAAGGGCGTAAGGGCGTGGTGCGCATCTATCCGGACCGGGCGGCCGATCTGTTCCTGTCCGGCCCGGGCATCGTCGGCCTGGCGTTCACACCCTCTCGCGCGTTGGTAGTTGCCACCACCAATGCATTGCATCGGGTCGATATCGGAATCAAAGGTATGCCTCTGATCCGATGAACGCCGAGATCATCGCAGTCGGCTCGGAAATGTTGACGCCGGAACGCGTCGATACCAACTCCCTGCACCTTACCGCCGAGTTAAACAACCTGGGCGTGGAAGTGGTCACCAAGTGCGTGATTGGCGACGATCGGGAGCGCCTGACGGACGCGGTGCGCCGCGCGGTGTCCCGGTCGGAGATCGTGATTCTTTCCGGCGGCCTCGGCCCCACCGAGGACGATCTCACGCGCGAGGCCGTGGCCCAGGCGCTCGGTCGCAAGCTGATCTTCCGCGACGAACTCGCCGTCGTGCTGGAGCGCCGCTTCGCCCAGTTGAAGCGCAAAATGGCGGAGATCAACAAGCGCCAGGCCTTTCTCATCGAAGGGGCCGACGCGCTGCCCAACGATCGCGGCACCGCGCCCGGTCAGTGGGTGGAAGAGTCCGGCTCGGTGATCATGCTGCTGCCGGGACCGCCACACGAACTGAAAGCCATGTTCGAGCGCCAATGCCTGCCCCGGCTGAAACGCCTGCTGCCGCCGTTGGCCATCCGCACGGTCTTTCTGCGTGTGGCCGGGATGTCGGAATCGGACCTGGATGCGCTCATCGCGCCCGTCTACACGAAGTATCGGAATCCGGTCACAACCATTCTCGCTGCCGCCGGCGATCTGCAGATCCACCTGCGCGCCCGCTGCGCCACCGCCGCCGAAGCGGATGTCCTCCTCGCGGAAGTAGCCGGCCCGATTGAGCTCCTGCTGGGCGACCGCCTGTATTCGCGCAATGGAGATCCGCTGGACGTCGTGGTGGGCCAAATGCTTCGCCGGCAGCACGCTACCGTCTCGGTGGCCGAGAGTTGCACCGGCGGCATGTTGGGCGAACGGTTGACCGCCGCACCCGGCAGTTCGGACTATTTCGTGGGTGGCTTCATCACCTACTCGAAGGAGATGAAGGTGCAACTGCTGGGCGTTCCGCCGGAGGTGTTGCAGCAGTTCGGAGCAGTGAGCAAAGAGACCGCCGAAGCTATGGCGGCGGGCGCGCGCCTGCACACCGCGTCCACCTACGCTCTATCGGTCACGGGAGTCGCGGGGCCGGATGCGGGCGGCGAATCGGTGCCCGTGGGTACCGTCTATGTGGGTCTCGCCGATGCCGCCGGAGTGCTTTCGGTCCACCGCCAATTCATCGGCGACCGCACGCGCATCCGTACCTTCACCTGCCAGATGGCTCTGGACCTGCTCCGGCGGCGGATGGCGAAGCCGTAATTGCGCTACTGCCCGTTGCCGCGGTGATTGACCAGGGCCAGAAATTCGTCCCGGGTCTCTTTGCGGGAGCGAAACGCACCCAGCATGGCGCTGGTCATGGCGCCGGAGTGCTGCTTTTCCACGCCGCGCATCATCATGCAGAAGTGGCGCGCTTCACAGATCACGCCCACGCCCACCGGGTCGATCACCTGCTGGATGGTCTGGGCCACTTCCTGGGTCAGGCGCTCCTGAATTTGCAGGCGGCGCGCAAAAACGTCCACGATGCGCGGGATTTTGCTCAGCCCGATCACCTTGTTTTTCGGCAGGTACGCCACATGCATCTTGCCGAAAAACGGCAGCATGTGATGTTCGCACAGGCTGAAGAACTCGATGTCCCTCACTACCACCATCTCGTCGTACTTCACCTCGTACAGGGCTCCGTTGACCACCTTCTGCAGGTCCATTTTGTAGCCGCTGGTGAGGAACTTCAGCGCCTGATCTACCCGATGCGGCGTGCGGACCAGACCTTCGCGCCCGGGATTTTCGCCCAAGCCCTCGAGGATCTGCTTGACCAGCGGAGCCAGATCCGCCTCTTCCTGCTTGCTCCGTATCATCTTCACGATTGCTTTATTGGATTTCATCTGCCTCGATCTCAAAGATGTTCCGCTCCGTCTCCGCGATGCGAATCTTGTGCAATTTCGGCCATTCGCCGGGGAACACTGTGCTCCAGTTTGTCTTCAGGCGCCGGCAAATCTCGATTGCCAGGTTTTCCGAAGTGGGCACCACGTCATGAAATGCGCCAACCTCCGCGTTCAGATTGCGGTGATCGAAGGGCGTCAGGACCTGGTTGCGCACCAGTTGATCCAACCTGCCGGTGTCCAGCACCCGCCCCGTGCGTTCGTCGGCAGGACCGCGCGCGCTCACCTCGATTACGTAATTGTGCCCGTGCCCGTAGGGGTTGTTGCACTTGCCATACAGGCGGCGATTCTCTTCCGCGCCCAGTTGCCTAGCGTGCAGCCTGTGCGATGCCGCAAAGCCGTAGCGGCGCGTTATGTGGTACACGGCTGCTCTCCGTAATAGTCCACGTACAGGTCGGGTGTTTCGTACACGCGCACGGAGTACAGATGCCGGTCCGCGCTCGTAAGGTGCGGCTCCAGGCGTTGCCAGATATCGCGTGCGATATTCTCCGTGGTAGGGACCACTTTGTCGAACGGCGGGACTTCGTAGTTCAGGAAGCGGTGGTCGTACGGAGCCACGATTTCGCGGTTCAGGATTTCCTTTAACTCCTTTAAATCAAGCACCATGCCGGTCAGCGGATGAGGATCGCCCTGAAGGCTCACCTCCACCACATAATTGTGGCCGTGGCCGTGCGGGTTTGCCGCCAGGCCAAACAGTTCGCGGTTTTCCTCGTCGGATAGCTGGGGGTTCCGGCAAATGTGCGAAGCCGAGAACTCCACCTTGCGCGTGATCACCATTGTCGCTTTTTTCGACGCCGGGAGCCCTTTGCGAGATACAATTTAATTATAGTCGTCCGTCATGCAGAGCGTCAAAATTGACCGGCTCCTGCGAGCAGCCATTTGCGTCCTCGTAGCGGCCTTCGTATATGTTGTTTATGCGGGTATCCATCAGACTGTCATCGCTGCTGGAGACTCCGTCCCCAGTTTCACGATCCACGCCGACAACGGCCGGACCGTGTCGTTTCCGAATTTCGGGGGTAAAATTCTGGTTCTCAACTTCTGGGCCAGTTGGTGCCCTCCCTGCGTGCAGGAAACGCCCTCTCTGAGCCGTTTCACCCAGGATTTCGCCGATAAGGGCGTAGTGGTTCTCGGTGTCAGCGTGGATAAGGACCCGCAGGCCTATCAAAACTTCCTCAAGAAGTATCAGCCCGCATTCCTGACTGCGCGCGAGCTGAACCTGCACGAAGATTTCGGAACCTTCATGTACCCCGAGACCTACATCATCGGCGCCAACGGTAAGGTATTGAAAAAGATCGCGGAAGCGGTCGATTGGAACGATCCCGCGATCATTCGGTACATCGGTAGCGAGCTCGAAAACCAGAACAACAGCAGAACCTGACCCGGCCCCGGCTAACGGCTAAAATCGGAATATGCCCGCGTTGCTTTTCCTGCTAGCGTCCCTGATCAATAACGTCCTGGAGCTGATCGCCTCTCACAATTTCGCCGCGGCGGAACAGCAGGTGCGGGCCTATCAGGCGCAACGGGGAGCCACTCCCGAACTGGCCGGCGCGCTGAGCTGGCTGGCCCGCGGAGCCCTGGATGCCGGCAGCTACGACCGTGCCGATTCCTGGGCCGCCGAAACGCGCAAGGTTTCCGATGGCCTCCTGTTCGGCCGCAAACTGGATGCCGACCCTTACCTGCCCACCGCCATGGGAGCGTCTATCGAAGTGCACGCCCAGGTAATGGCCGCGCGCGGCGAGCGCGCCGAATCGGTGGCCTGGCTGCGGGAGCAAGCCAGGCTTTTCGCCGGCACTTCCATTAGCGAGCGCATCCGCAAGAACATCAACCTGCTCACCCTGGAGGGTAAGCCCGCTCCGGTGCTGCAGGAAACCGAATGGCTCGGAGCCAAGCCCCCGTCGCTGGCCGCGGTGCGGGGACATCCGGTGCTGCTCTTTTTCTGGGCGCACTGGTGCTCCGACTGCAAGGGCGAAGTGCCCATCCTGGCCAGCCTGGAAAGGACGTTTGCGCCTCAAGGCCTGGTGGTCATTGCCCCAACCAGATTGTATGGGTATGTGGCGGGGGGAGAGGATGCAGCGCCTGCCGTAGAAAGGAAGTACATCGAGCAGGTTCGCCAGCAGTATTATGCAGGATTACCCGGGATGAGTGCCCCACTTAGCGCTGTAAATTTCAACACTTACGGCGCGAGCACTACACCTACCATCGTCCTGATCGATCGGGGCGGAGTTGTTCGCTTCTATCACCCAGGGGCGCTCTCGGAGGCCGAATTGTCGGCCCGGGTCCGGATGATTCTGAAGTAGAATTGGGAGGTTTACGCCGATTTCCGCTTCTCGTGTTCGCTCCACTGAATCCGCGAGAGGTCGTATTCCTGCAGCGAGCGAATCAGCATATTGATCGCAGTCTTTCTGGCATACAGGTATTCGAGTTCCCGCTTGTACCCGTCGGTGGTGGGAACATTCCTAGGAGCTTTCTGAAGGAGCATATAGTACATATGTACCAGAACGTCTAATCATTGACAATAGTAAACAGAAGAGAAATCCGATCCAAAATGAGGGTGACCGGAATACACACTTTTGTGGGTATGCCGATATTAACCTCGAAGCATAACCTCAATGACTCCAGCGTCATTCGGTACAACCACCGGAGCATTGCCAAAATTCGACTTAATTACAGTGTTATCTGGAGCTTTCAGCACACCGGTATGGTACTGATGGACGTAATCCGGGTCCTTTAGGACATTTCCGGTGAGCACGGCGACCACATCGGAGCCTTTCGCGATCGTGCCTGCCGCCGTCAATTTGCGAATCCCGGCAAGCGTCGCGGCGGACGCCGGTTCACAGCCGATGCCTGCTTTTCCGATCACCGCCTTGGCGTCGGCGATTTCCTGTTCGCTCACCTGCTCCACTACACCGCACGTTGTATTCACTTCGTGGAGCGCCTTGGGCCAGGAGACCGGGTCGCCGATTTTGATCGCCGTCGCCAGCGTTTCCGGGTGCACCACGGCGTGCAATTGCGACCGATCCGCGGCGCGCATCAAATCGTAAAACGGCGCGGCCCCCGCGGCCTGGATCACGGCAAGGCGCGGCAAGCGATCGATCAGGCCGAGTTCCTTCATTTCCCGCAGCCCTTTGCCGAATGCCGAGGTATTGCCCAGGTTGCCGCCCGGCAGCACTACCCAATCCGGCACGCGCCAGTCGAGCTGGTCCATCATCTCCAGCATGATGGTCTTCTGGCCTTCGATGCGGAACGGGTTGATGGAGTTCAGCAGATAGATGCCGAGCCGTTCGGCCAGTTGCCGGACCAGGGCCAGAATCTGATCGAAATTCGCCTCCACCTGGAAAGTGCGCGCACCGTATTCCAGCGCCTGGGCCAGTTTCCCGTAGGCGATGTTGCCGTACGGGATGAAAATAATCGGCTGCAGCCCGGCCGCGCTGGCATACGCCGCCATGGAGGCCGAAGTGTTGCCGGTCGAGACGCACGCCACGCGGGTCATTCCCAGCCGCAGCGCCTGGGCCACCCCGCAGGTCATGCCGTTGTCTTTGAAGGAGCCGGTGGGGTTGAAACCCTGATGCTTGAAGCGCAGGCGGTCCAGCCCGCCGTATTCCGCGGCCAGGCGGCCGTCCAGAATCGGAGTACTGCCTTCGCGCAGGGTCACCACGCGGCTGTAATCGGCGAGAAACGGAATGAACTCGCGATACCGCCAGACACCGCTCTGATCGAGGGGAGCGTTGGAAGTTCGCCGGGCGCGCCACAGCGCCTTCCATTCCGCCACTGACGATTCGGGCTTGGAATACGCCGCCTCCAGCAGGCCGCCGCACCGGGGGCAATTGTAGATCGGTTCCGTGATGGCATACCGCGAGCGACACCGCCCCTCAAAGCAAATCAGCTCTGCTGTCATGAAGCCTTTATTATAAGGTGATGCTCGCAGTTCACCTGGAAAACGGCGCCGTCAGCGTGCGCACCGTGCCCGTGCCGCACCGCCCCGAGGGGTCGGCCCTGCTGCGCCTGCTGGTAGCCGGAATCTGCAATACCGACCTGGAACTGCAGCGCGGCTACTACGGATTCACCGGCACTCCGGGCCACGAGTTCGTTGCCGAAGTCGTGGAAGCCGATACCCCTGCCCTGGTGGGCCGGCGCGTGGTGGGCGAAATCAACCTGGCCTGCACGCAATGCGACTGGTGCCGCAAAGGCCTGGGCCGGCACTGCCCCAACCGCACCGTGCTGGGAATCGTGAATCAGCCGGGAGCGTTCGAAGAGTTCTTCACCCTGCCGGAACGGAACCTCCACGTGTTGCCGGACGGTCTGCCGCCAGAGCACGCCGTGTTCACAGAACCGCTGGCCGCCGCCTGCGAAATCCTGGACCAGGCAGCGATCCCACAAGGGGAAACCGTGGCGGTTCTGGGCGATGGCAAGCTGGGTCTGCTGATCGCCCTGATGCTGCATGCACACGGCTACACGGTGCACCAGTTCGGCCGCCATACTGAGAAACTGCGAATCTCCGCCGCCGCCGGAGTGAGCACCGAACTCGCGAGGAACGCGATGCCCACGGCCGCTTACGATTGGACCGTGGACGCCACCGGCAATCCCGAAGGCCTGCGGACCGCCGCCGCCATGACCCGCCCTCGCGGGACCGTGATTTTGAAATCCACGGTGCACGGCGAGGTAGCCGTGGATACGGCCCCGATCATCGTCAACGAACTGACCCTGATAGGCTCCCGTTGTGGACGCTTCGAAGCCTCCCTGCCGCTGCTGGAACATGGCCTGATTCCCGTGGAAGCGCTGATCGCGGACCGGTTCCCGCTGGGCGAGGCCCCTCGGGCGTTCGAGCGCGCGGCGGAAAAGGGCGTTCTGAAGGTGCTGCTGACGGTGCCATAGGCGGGCGTCTTTTGACGGCTATTTGCCTTAGATGCGACCCTTTTTCGCAACTGCAGCTTTTGGACTACTTTGGGCTGACATAGACGTGCGATGTCGGTTTCGCGAGTATCGCCTACGCCAATTCATCTGAACGGGGCAGTATTCTCCACCAGACGTCGTGGAGGCAGTCCCAAAAGCCATCTTCGGAGAACCCCCCGATCGGGGAATCGTCGGAACGTGACGATTCGGATGTCCATGCGCCGGACGACCCGCCGGACGAATACCTTCCTCGAAAAAACTTGAGAATCTGAAGGCCGCGTATGCACTACATTTCGCATACTACAATTTCTGCGATGTTAATTCGACGTTGAAGATCAGGCCAGCAATGGAGGCAAGGAGTACGGACGGTAGGCGGGGCACTCAGAAGTTGTTGACGGCTGGAGTTTGAATTTCGGACTTTGAAGTGCGTTACTATAAAGGACTTTAATATGACTATGCGGACTGTCAACCCGGCAATAAAACGCAGCTTTCGTGGTGTCATGGTGTCCATGTTAATTGGGGCTCTGCGCAGGAATCCGACAATCTGCCCGAAAGGCTAGCTTTCTCAGAGAG
>JARLGM010000148.1 GCA_031292755.1 Candidatus Sulfopaludibacter sp. | reverse complement strand
CCAGCGAGATGCCGAGCGCGAGAAACGCTTTGAAGCAAAACTCAAACTGCAGGCTCAACAACGGGGCTACAAACTTGTACCAATTGAAGAAAGACCTGCCGCGTAAACGCCTGGATCAAAAGGGGCGTGTAGGGTGTTCCTCAGAAGACACGGAGAAAGAACACGTTGGAGATTCATCGCGGAGGCGCTGAGTCGCGGAGGAAGACGCCGAGAAAATCGAGAGGAGATCAAATTTGAAGTTCTCCTCCGCGTTTTCCTCAGCGCCTTCGCGCCTCCGCGATGAGTTTCTCGTTGTTCTGAACACACCCCCCCGAACCTCGCTAGAATTGGAATGCAGCGTGCGAATCACAATCTCGAAGGAGAACTACATCAAGGCGATTGCCGAGGCGGAATCGGAGGGCGAGATCGTGAAGGCGGTCACCCTCACGCGGTGGCTGCATGTTTCCGCACCGGCTGTCACCATGGCGATCAAGCGGCTGAAACGCGACGGGTTGATTCTGGTCGCGCCGGAGGGCCAGATTACGCTCAGCGCGGCGGGCCGGGAAATCGCTGCGCGGCTGCTCAACCGCCATCACCTGATCGAGCGTATGCTCACCGAGATCTTCGGCCTGGAGTGGTACAAGGTTCACGACGAAGCCGAGCAGATGGAGCATGCCGTGTCCGCCGATTTCGAACGGAAACTGGCGGAAAAACTCGGGACAGGCGGCGTGTGCCCGCACGGAAACATGGTCGGAATGGATTCGCCGGGCGATCGGCGCCGCCGGGGACTGAAGCCGCTGGAAGAGGCGCGAAGGAGCGAGCGGCTGACCGTGATCAGCGTGTTTGAACGCGACCGGCGCCTGCTGGAGTTCCTGGATGGCAATGGCATCCGGCCGGGTGTGACTGTGGACGTGCTCTCCACCGGCGACCAGGTGGAACTGTCCGCGGCCGGCAAACCGGTACGCCTGGAGCGGGGAATCGCCGCCAAAGTCTGGGTGAAGTGAACCGCCTTACTCCGACTTCGAATAGTAGTAAGTGTACTTGCTGTACAGCTCCGAAGCGCGGGCTCCGTTGGCTACGATTCCGAGGACATTGTTTTCACAAAGGGACTGCATAGCCCGGGTTACGTTATCGAAGGTGGTAGACCCGATCTTGATCACCAGCACAGTGCCATCGGCCATGGTGGAAAGCAGATTCGCGTCCGCCGAAAACAGCAGCGGCGGCGTATCGAAGATAGTCCAGTTGAAACTGCGCGGCAGCTCTTCGAACAGCGCCTTGGCGGTGCGCATGTTCAATAGCTCCAGCGGATTCTTTACGGGGGAACCGGCCGGCAGCAGGTACAGATTCATCCCCTCCACGTGACGCAAAGCCTGTGGAAACGTGCACTTTCCGGTCAGGTAATCGGAAAGTCCGGGGGCGCGATCCACCTGAAACAGATTGTGGATGACGGGCCGGCGCAGATCGAAATCCGCCAGCAATACGGAGCTCTCCGCCAGGTGCGCCTCGGCCAGCGCGAGGTTCACCGCGGTGAACGTCTTGCCTTCCGCCGGCGAAGGACTGGTGACCACCACGGTGTGCAGGGGCTGCAGCGTCTGCAGGTGGTTTAAGCGCGTGCGCAGCGTGCGGAACTCCTCCGCGGGTGTCTCGTGGGAATTGCTGAGATCCAGCAGATGCGATTCGGGCGCGGGCTTAAAGGGTACGGTTTCGACTTCGGCCAGTGCGCCGGGATGGATGTTCAGCCGGGCCGGGGGGCCGGTTAGCGTCGAAACGGGAGAAAGCGGCAGGAACTCCGGCCGGCGCGGCAGGACACTATTCCCGTTCGCCTCCGCCAGGGCCTCCCCCGCCGGCACCGCGGGCGCATCCTCTACCGGCACGCCTTTTTCCGCCCGGCGCAAAGCATCGTGTACTCGACTCATTTCTTCTCCAATGGCACGCGGTTGGTCATCCTGCTTCTTTGCACAGTCTAGCTTTTGCCGCCGAAAAAGTGGTAATACATCGCGCCGCTCATGGCGATGGATCCAATGACAAACGCACTCGACCAGGCCAGCCAGAAGAGGCGGCGTTTGCGGCGGACCAGCAGAGCATTCTCCAGAAGCGGGATGCTGCTGAGCACCGGCAGGTTGGTGTAGGTCCTTACGTCCTTCAGGTTTTTCAGCGACGTATCTTTCATCTCCCGGGCTCCGGCCAGCATCACCCCGGCCATCATGCCCAGGGCAGCTCCGATGCCCACCCACATCGCGCGGTTGGGTTCGAACGAGTTCTCGGGAAGCGATGCCGGGTCGAGCAGTTCCAGGCTTTCGCCCACCTGCTGCTCATTCATGTTCTCCTGCGTTTCCGACTGTTCCTTGCGATGCGTGACCAAATCGTACTGCTGTTTGGCGAGCTGGTAGTCGTTCATCAATTGGGCATACTGCTGTTCGTTGAGTGGAGCGGCTTCAATGCGCGCCTGAAAGTCGGTGATCCGCTTATTCAGCTCGGCGATGTGAGCCTGGCGGGTCTGGATATCGTTGTTGATCATCACGATCGAAGTGTTCGCCGTGTTGATCTGGCTCTTCAATTCCTCCAGGCGCTGCTGAACCTGCGGATTGCCGACTTTGACCGCGGTAAGAGGCGTGGCACCGGTGTTCACGTTGGCGCCGGCCGCCCCATCCGACCTTTCCACGGCTTCGATCTGCCTCTGCAGGTTGTCGATCTTGGCGATCAGGCTCTTGATCGGCGGGTAATCGTCGCGGTACATCTTGCGGACTTCCGAAAGGTTGGTCTGAAACTCGGACATCTTCTGTTGCAGGTCGACGAGCCGCTGGTTCTTGACGCTCATCTGACCGGGCCCGCCGCCCGTCATAATGGTGTCTTCCGTGCGCTGGGAGTAGAATGCGAAACTGTTCTGCAACTCGCTCAAACGGCTCTCCTGCATCAGCTTTTCGTTGGAGGCGCGGTTGAGCGCTTCGTTGTCGGTGGCGACCGCCTGTTGCAGACTGGACACCATGGCCACATTGGCCTGCGCCTGCTCGGGGAGCTTGCCCTGGTTTTGGATTTTGAACTTGGTGATCTTCTGGCTCAAGTCGTTCAAACGGTCGGATGCAGTCTTTAGCTCCTCATCCAGGAATTGCGTGGTGAGCTTGGTGTTTTGCTTGATGACGATGTAGTTCTGGTCCATGAACTTGGTCACCAGTTGCTCCACCACCTGCTTGGCTTTATAGCGGTCAAAATAATCGAAGCTGATGGAGAAGGCCGAAGCCCCCTTGCCGTTGCCGATGTCCGACCCCGGTACGTTGAGCATGCGAATCTGAATCGATTTGTTACGCATCTCCTGCACGATGTCTTCGACGGGTTTCTGCAGTTTCTCTTTGGGGTAAAGGTTCAGAGCCGGGTTATTAATCATGGCCGCCAGCGTGCTCCGGCTAAGAATATCCGTTTCCATCGCGCTCAGCCGCTCGCTCATCCGCTGCGTTAACTCGCTCGGCACCAGGCGCTCGGAAACCTTCTGCGGAGTAATCCGCATCACCGCCACCGACCGGTATGTGTCGGGCCAGAGGAACGCCACAACCACAGCAACCACCAAGCCCGCAAAGGTGGGGCCGATGATCCAGGACCGGTAGCGGCGGAGCATGTCGATGTAATCCTCGACATCGGGAGGACGCCGGGATACGCTCACATAATTGGTTGCACCAGCCATAACTCTTTGAAGTCCTCCGAAAAATGGATTACCCGGCTGCCGTCCTTAATGGACGAATATATTATCGTCGGGCTGCAGAAGAATATTCTGCTCCAAGTGCTTTCCTTTACTTGCTTCCACGTAATTAAACTTGAATATCTTATTCCCGCGCTGGATTTTAATATCCTTTTTATTGGCAAAGTCGCGGAAACCGCCGGCATTCACCAGCGCCTGCATGATTGTGGTGGGAACCACCAGCGGAAACTTACCAGGTTTGTTGACCTCTCCCAGAAGATAAAAGTTCTTGCTCCGCACGTCGACCACGATCACCTGCACGTGCGGCGGTTCTTTCATATAACGGTCAACCAGTATCTTCTTTATCTCATCGGCCAGTTCCTCGGGAGTCTTATCGGCCGCGACGATCTCGCCCAGCAAGGGCATGGTGATCTTGCCATCCGGACGAACCGCCTGTGGTTGGACCGAAAAACCCGTGTTCTCGAACACACTGACGGCGATGACATCTTCGGCACCGATGATAAAGGTCCGAGTGTTCACGGGCGCACCGATCGCCGGTTTAGCTCCCGCGGCACCCGCTGCCATGGCCGCCGCGCCGGGCGATCCCGGGGCGAGATCGGCGTTCGCCGGCGAATCGCCGGCAGGAGGTGCCCCGACTACGGGAATCATCGGTGAAATGGAAACCGGGGCGCCGGAAGCCGGTGGCTGGGGAGCCTTCTTTTGCCCCGGGTCGGCGGATTGGGCCGGTTGCTGTTCCCGCGGTGACGATTGGCCGGCGGGGCAAAACAGCGGGATTGATACCAAAAAGGCGGTTAAGGCTAGCGCTTTCATGATCTTCCTCGAAATGCTCCACGATAGCGCGACACACCGTCGTGGAACCATGCGCATCTCGCTTATTGTACAGCATTCCAGCCGCTCTCCGAACAGTCGCCAAGCGTTAGCATTGGTGATATTGCAGCCGTTAGCTGGCACGATAACGCCCAGACTTTATGAGTGTAGGCTACTTTATATTACAAAGTCAATGGGAAAGCGTACTAATTGGGACGGGAGGTACTGCTCCCTCCGGCTCACGGTGTGCAAAGAACCTATACACTTCCGCGTAGTGGCTTTCTCCCAAAATGCGGATCGGAGCTTCTGAACCAATTGTAAACAACAGATAAATCAGGGTATTCTGAATCTAGATTCCAGTATTCAGCACGGCAACAAACGTGCTTATGCGGACACAGGAGTATTGTCTCGCTAGACGGTAACGGCGGCATTCATGTTCCAGGAACTCAAGTTCCAATTGTCCACCGCGATATTGACCATCCTGACGCTGGCAGCAGGTGTGGTTGCCGTCATCAATTTCCAGCAGAACCATACCTTTCGCCTACATGACGATGGTGTGATCTGGGGTGACCGCGCCGGGCAGGTGAGGGCGCTGCGAGTGCCGCGCGACAGCGCGGGCTATCGGGCCGGGGTGCGGCAGGGCGATGTGCTGATCAGCATCTCCCGTGAGCAGAATGTGGACCCGGAGGGCGGGGAAGCCGTCGACCGGCATGCCAGCCACGGAGTGCCGGTTGTCGGGGCACTGGACGTGGCCAAGATCCTGGCCAGCCTACCTGCATGGCTCCCGGCCTCGTACCACGTCAAGCGCGGCAACCTGGAATTCGACGTCAGAAAAGTGGTGGTGAGCGAGGTTCCGCTGGACCGCGCCGTGGTGTATGAGTACCTGGTCGGCGCGGCCTACCTGATCATCGGGCTGTTCGTTTATTTCCGTCGCGGCAGTGCGCAGAAGGCACTGCACTTCTATATTTTCTGCCTGTCTTCGTTCGTCTTCTTCTGCTTTCATTACACCGGCCAGCTCAACGCTCTCGATAAGATCGTCTACTTCGGAAACCTGAGTGCCGGCCTCGTGGCGCCGGCTTTGTTCCTGCATTTCTGCCTGACCTTTCCCGAACCGTTCGCCTGGTTCCGGACCCGCGCCCGGCTGGCCTTGTTATACATTCCGGGTGCGCTGCTCCTGCTGGGCTACCTGGGTTTCGCCTCGGGCGCTCTGAAGATCAATGTTCCGCTGATGGAACTACGCTGGACCCTGGACCGCATCTGGGTGCCGCTCTCCACCCTGCCCTACCTGATCGGCGCCGTAGCGCTGTCCGTGGGATACCGCAGGGCCGAAGACCCGATCGTGCGGCAGCAGCTCAAGTGGCTGCGCAACGGAACCCTTTTCGGCATTGCCCCCTTCTTCGCGCTCTACGTGCTGCCCTACATGCTGGGCGCGATTCCCAACGAGTACCTGAAACTGTCGGTGCTCTCTGTGGTTCTGATCCCGCTGACCCTGGCGTACGCCATTGTGCGCTACCGCCTGATGGACGTCGACATCATCTTCCGGCGTGGCTATGCCTATACCCTGGCTACGCTCTGCGTGCTGGCGGCATTTTACGGGATCGTGTTTTCGCTGGGCAGCGTGGTGCACCTCTACTTCAAGGACCTGGGCAACCTGGAACTGATCAGCGTGATGCTGATCGCCAGCTTCCTGTTCCAGCCCATCCGCACCTGGATTCAGGAGAGACTGGACAAATACTTCTACCGCGACAGTTACGACTACCGCCGCACCCTGATTGAGTTCGCGCGCGAACTGAGCGCCGAAACCGACCTGGACACCATGTTGAATTCGGTGGGAGACCGGCTGCTGCAGACCTTGAACATCAAGCACCTGGTGTTCTTCCTGGCGGACGAGCGGACGGAAACAGAGTCCCCCCGATTCCTGCTCAAGAAGGCGATGGGGACGAATCCGCGGCTGGCCAGTTTGAATTATGCCGACCTGGACCTGAGCTTCCTGAACTGGGAACTGCCGGAAGGCTACCTGTTTTTCGAACGAACCCGCCACCAGTTGGACGCGGTGTCGCGATCGTGGCCGGCTCCGGTGCGCCGCACCATTGCCGACCTGGACCTCAATTACTACCTGCCCTGCCAGGTGCGCGGCCGGACCATTGCGTACATGGGAGTGAGCCGGACCATGTTCGGCGATTACCTTTCCAGTGTGGACGTGGAACTGCTGATGACACTGGCCGGCTACGTGGGAATTGCCATCGAAAACGCCGGGCTCTACCGTTCGCTCCAGCGCAAGGTGGAAGAGTATGAGCGCCTCAAGGAATTCAGCGAAAATATCGTGGAATCGATCAACGTGGGAATTCTGGCGGCGGATCTGGAAGACCGCGTGGAGAGCTGGAATACGCAGATCGAGCAGCTCAGCGGCGTCCCCCGCGACCGCGCACTGGGACGCACGCTGCGGGAATTGTTCCCGGCCGATCTGGGCGATCAGTTCGACAAGGTCCGCGGCGAGACGGGAATTCATCATATCTACAAGTTCGTGCTGAAGCCGGCGGGCGCCGCCGCGGCCATTGGAAATGGCAACGGAAACGGCCACGGCACGCTGCCCGGACATTTTCGCGAGGCCACGCTGAATATCGCCATCGCGCCGCTGGTCTCCAAGGACCAGGACCAGATTGGCCGCCTGATCATTTTCGATGACGTGACCGATCGGGCCGAACTGGAACAGCGCCTGGTGCAGGCCGATAAATTGAGCAGCATCGGCCTGCTGGCGGCGGGCGTGGCGCATGAAGTGAATACCCCGCTGGCGGTGATTTCCACATACGCCCAGATGCTGGCCAAGCAGGTGGCCGAAGACTCGCAAAAATCGCTCATCCTGGATAAGATCGCCAAGCAAACCTTCCGCGCCAGCGAGATTGTCAACTCGCTATTGAATTTCTCCCGCACCTCTACCACCAGTTTCGGCGACATCGGTTTGAATAAAGTGATCCAGGAAACGGTCTCGCTGCTGGACCATCAACTCCAGAAGGCGGGCATTCAGGCGAAGTTGGATCTGGACGCCGAACTTCCCCCCGTACACGGCAATGCCGGCAAGTTGCAGCAGGTGTTCCTGAACCTGTTCCTCAACGCGCGCGATGCCATGCAGGGCGGCGGCACACTGGAGGTCCGTTCCTGGCGGGAAGGCCAGAGCGTACGAGTGGAAGTCTGCGACACCGGCACGGGCATCGCCGCGGAACATCTGCAGCGCATCTACGATCCCTTCTTCACCACCAAGGCGGCGCGCAAGGGCACCGGCCTCGGCCTTTCGGTGACGTACGGTATCATTCAAGAGCATGGTGGTTCCATCGAAGTCTCCAACCGGGCGGGCGGCGGCGCGCGTTTCCGCCTCGACTTGCCCGTATCGAAAAACGCTCAGCCGGCGCGCTCCGCGCGGCTGCCGGTGAGTGCCGCCTGAGATGACCGGAGCCAAACCAAGCATCGCCGATACCAGGGGCCGCATCCTGGTGATCGACGACGAAGTGGACATCCGCGAAGGGTTGGAACTGCTGCTCACCACGGAAGGCTATTCCGTGGAACTCGCTCAGAACGGCACCGAAGGGCTGCAGAAGATGGAGGCGCACGGATACGACATGGTGCTGCTCGATCTGATGATGCCCGACAAGAGCGGCATGGAAGTGATCGAGGAAGTCCGCCAGCGCGACCGCGAGACGCCCATCTTCATGATCACGGCGTACGGTTCGGTGGATGCCGCCGTGCACGCCCTGAAACTCGGCGCCAACGACTATTTTTCCAAGCCCTGGGACAACGACAAGCTGATTATCGAGATCGACCGCATGATTGCGCGGCGGCGGCTCGAGTACGAAAACACGCACCTGAAGCGCGCGCTGAAGCAGCGCTACAGCTTCCCCAACATCATCGGCAAGAGCGAGCGCATGGTGCGCATGCTGGACCTGGTGGCGCAGGTTGCGCCGAGCAGGTCGACCATTCTGATCACCGGCGAAACGGGCACGGGCAAGGAACTGGTGGCCAAAGCCATTCATGCCAATTCCCCCAGGGCGGACCAGATGTTCGTGGCGGTGAATAGCGGGTCTCTGCCGCCGGACCTGCTGGAATCCACCCTGTTTGGCCACGTGAAGGGCGCCTTCACCAGCGCGATTCAAACCAAGAAAGGTTACTTTGATATTGCCGACCGCGGCACCATCTTCTTCGACGAGATCGGCACCATCGGCCCGGAAACGCAGATCAAGCTGCTGCGCGTGATTCAGGAAAAGGAGTTCACCGCCCTGGGTGCTACCGACCCGGTGAAAGTGGACGTCAGAATTCTGGCCGCCACCAATGCCGACCTGCACCAACTGGTGAAGGACGGCAAGTTCCGCGAGGATCTGTATTACCGGTTGAACGTGATCAACATCGCGCTGCCCCCGCTGCGCGAGCGCCGGGAAGACATTCCGCTGCTGGCTGAGCAGTTTTTCACCTTCTATTGCCGGGAGAACAATAAGTTCCTCGACGCCGACGGCAAGAGCGTGCTGCGCTTCCAGCCCGAAGCCATGCAGGTGCTGATGGAGCACAACTGGCCGGGCAATGTCCGCGAACTGGAAAACGTGGTGGAGCGCGCGGTGGTGCTGGCCGCCGACGACACGGTGTCCATGGAGGTGCTGCCGGACGGCCTGCTGCAGGCCAACGGGGTCCGCCTGAATCGCGGGGACGGCTCGCCGCTGCCCCTGGACGCTTCGCTGTTCGAAATCGTGAACGACTACGAACGCAAGATCATACTCGAGCGCCTGGAGCAATGCAACTGGAGCCAGACCGAAGCGGCCGAAAGCCTGCACGTACCGCTCTCCACGCTGAATCAGAAGATCAAGCGCCTGGACATCAAGATCCGCAAGAAATCGGAAAGCTAGAAACTCATCGCGGAGACACGGAGGCGCGAAGGAAGACGCGGAGAAAATCGGTTATCATGCCCTTCTCCGCGGCTTCCTCCGCGGCTCCGCGCCTCCGCGATAAGAAGAACCTTCCATGAGCACCGTCCTCCAGCTTGATCGCATCTCCAAGTCCTTCGGCGGCATCCTGGCCGTCGACGATGTGAGTCTCACGGTACAAGCCGGGGAGATCCATGCCGTCACCGGCGAGAACGGCGCGGGTAAATCGACCCTGATGAAAATCGTCGCGGGCATGTACCGTCCCGACGCCGGAGCCGTTCGTTTCACAGGCCGGCGGCTCGCCATGATTCACCAGGAACTCCTTACCTTCCCCGACCTGACCGTGGCCGAAAATATCTGTATGGGCCACGAGCCGTCGCGCTGGGGATGGCTGGATCGCCCGGCCATGCGGCGCGAAGCGGCAGGCCTGCTGGCGCGGCTCGGAGTGAGCCTGAACCCGTCGGCCCGAATGCGCCACCTGAGCTTCGCCGAGCGCCAGAGCGTCGAAATCGCCAAAGCCCTCGGCGGCCACGCCGACCTGCTCATTATGGATGAGCCCACCTCCGCCCTCTCCGACCGCGAGGCCGAATTGCTCTTCCGCATCATCGGCGACCTGAAGCAGAGCGGCGTGGCCGTCATCTACATTTCCCACCGCATGGCTGAGATATTCCGGCTCGCCGATACCATCACCGTCCTGCGCGACGGCCGGCACATCGCCACCCGGCCGGCCGCGGAACTCGACGAGGAACGGCTGATCGCCCTCATGGTGGGCCGCTCGCTGGAGCCCCTGGGAGGGTTGCAGAAGGGTGTTCCCGGCGAGACGGTCCTCGAAGTCAGCCTGCCGGGAATCCAATTTTCACTGCGCGCCGGAGAGATCCTGGGCCTCGCCGGTCTGCTGGGCGCCGGGCGCAGCGAAGCGGCCGCGGCGGTCTTTGGCCTGGTCCCCACAGCCGGCGCGCACATTCGCCTGGCAGGCCGCGCGGTCCGCATCGGGTCGCCTGCCGGCGCGCTGGCCCACGGCATCGCCATGGTGACCGAAGATCGCAAGGAATACGGCTTTGTGCCGCGCATGTCCGTGCGCGAGAACATGACCCTCTCCAGCCTCGGCCGCTTCGCCTGGGGGCCGGTGATCCGCACGCGCCGCGAGGCCGCCGCGGTCGAAGAGCAGATCCGCCGGTTCCGCGTACGTGCCGCCGGCGCGGGGCAAGCCGTGCGGGACCTCAGCGGCGGCAACCAGCAGAAAATCGTGATCGCCCGCGCCCTCCTCACCCGCCCCCGCGTCCTGATCCTGGATGAACCCACGCGCGGCATCGATGTCGGCGCCAAGGCCGAGATTTACGCGCTCATCGCCGGCCTGGCCCGGGAAGGCATGGCGATTCTGTTAATATCGTCCGAAATGAACGAGATCCTTTCCCTTAGCGACCGCATCCTGGTGATGCGCGAAGGCGCCGTCTCGGCCGAGCTTTCCCCCGGCCGCACCACGCCGGAAGAGATTCTTCGGTACGCCATGCCCAATTGACATGGAGAAACCGAAGATCAAGTCCTGGCCGGCCTCACTGGGCCTGCCCGTTGCCCTGGCCGTATTGGTGGCAGCGTTGTCGCTGGCGCGCCCCAACTTCCTGAATCTGGCCAACCTGGTAAACCTGGTGCGGCAGATCTCCATCAACGGCATTCTGGCGGTAGGCGTCACCTATGTTCTCTTGACCGGCGGGGTGGATCTGTCGCTCGGCTCGGTGGTGGCGCTTTCGGGTGTCGCCGCCGCCTGCTTCGCCCATCCCGGACAATATCCCGCCATCGTGCCGGTGGCCATTGGAATTCTGGCGGGCGCGGCGTGCGGAGCGGCTAATGGGCTGGTGGTGGCGCGCGGAAAGGTGGCCCCGTTCATCGTCACGCTCGGCATGATGACGGCGGCGCGCGGTCTTGCGCTGCTGGTCAGTGGCGGCAGGCCCGTATCCAACCTCGCGCCCGGCTTCACCCACATTGGCAGCGGGAACATTGCCGGGGTTCCGGAGCCGATCCTGATCTTCTTCTTCGTGGCGCTGCTCTCCCGGGTGTTGCTCACCAACATGCGCTTCGGGCGCTACGTCTACGCGGTAGGCGGGAACGAAAACGCGGCACTGGCATCGGGCGTGCCAGTCCGGTCCGTCAAAATGGCGGCGTACACGCTGTGCGGCGCGCTCGCCGGACTGGCCGGCGTGGTGCTGGCTTCGCGCATCACCACCGGGCAGCCGAACGCCGGCATCGGGTACGAGTTGGATGCCATCGCGGCGGTGGTGATCGGCGGCACCAGCCTGAATGGCGGCGTGGGCGGAGTGGACGGAACCATCCTGGGCGCGCTGCTCATGGGAGTGATCAATAATGGACTCGACCTGCTGAATGTATCGTCCTATTATCAGCAGGTGGTCAAGGGGCTCATCATCGTCGGCGCGGTCTGGCTGGACAGGAGCAAGGACAGGTGACGAAAAACACGTGGGCCGCGATCGCGGCGCTGGCAGGCTGCGTTTTGCAGGGATGCTCGGGGCGGCAGCCGTCCGGGGAAAAGAGGCCGGTAATTGGCGTCTCGCTGCTGAATCTCTCCAATGAACTGATTGCCACCCTGGACCAGTCCATGGAAGAGAAGGCCAAACAGATGGGAGTGGAACTGATCGTCAACGATGCGCAGCGCAGCGCGGAAAAACAGGTACAGCAGGTGGAATCCTTCGTGGCCCAGAAGGTGGATGCCATCATTCTGAACCCGTGTGAAGTGGAGGCCAGTTCCCCGGCAGTGGAGAAGGCACTCGCGGCGGGGATACCCATCGTGAACGTGAATTCGGAGACAAGAGCCGCGCCAACGGCCTTTGTGGGATCGCGCGATGAAGAGGCCGGACGGATCGCCATGGAGTACCTGGCGCAGCGCCTGAACGGCAAAGGCAATGTGGCGATGATGCAGGGATTTCTGGGTCAGGCGGCGCAGATCGAGCGCGACCAGGGAGCGCGCGACGTGCTGGCAAAAAACCCCGGCATGAAACTCATCGCGGTGCAGACGGCGGAGTGGGACCGGGCCAAAGCCATGACCCTGATGGAGAACTGGAACCAATCCTACGGCAGCCGCATCGACGCGGTATTCGCGCAGAACGATGAGATGGCCATGGGAGCGCTGATCGCGCTGGAGCAGGCCAAACGGAAGGACAAAGTGATTCTGGCCGGAGTCGACGCGATTCCCGATGCATTACAGGCGGTACACGACGGACGGCTCGACGCAACGGTCTTTCAGGACGCCCGCGGGCAGGGCAGCGCCGCGGTGGCGACCGCGCTGAAAATCCTGCATAAAGAGCCCTACGAAAAGCAGCTCTTCATTCCCTTTCAACTGGTGACCAAAGACAACGTGGCGCAGTTCCTGAAGTAGCGGCCTACGCCCCCATGGCGTCTTCTTTCCCCGCTCCGTATTCCTTCAGCTTGTTGTGCAGGGTCTTCAGGCTGATCCCCAGAATTTCGGCCGCGCGCGTTTTATTGTTCCGCGTGTGTTCGAGCGTGCGGAGAATCAATCCCTTTTCGGCCTCTTCCACGGTGGTGCCGATGCGAATGCGCAGGGCCTCCAGATCATCCGGAGCGGGCGCGGCCGGAGGCGCGCCGGCAGGGGCCGCGGACGCCGTCGACGCCGGCCGGTCTTGCAGGAACGCGGGCAGGTGTTTGGGTTCGATCGTGCCCTCACCGGCCAGAATCACCGCGCGTTCCAGCACGTTACGCAGTTCCCGCACGTTGCCCGGCCACCCGTAGCGCCCGAAGGCCAGAAGCACGTCCGGCGACAGGTCCGATACGCGGCACTCGTGTTTGCGGTTCAAGTCGCCCAGCAGAGCTTCGGCAATCGGCTGCAGGTCTTCCTTCCGATCCCGCAGCGGAGGCAGGTGAATGTGGAACACGTTCAGGCGGTAGTACAGGTCTTCCCGCAAATGGCCGCCGCGCACGGCTTCCTCAGGCACCTTATTCGTGGCCGCCACCAGGCGCACGTCCACTTCGAATTCGGTCTTTCCGCCCAGGCGCCGGACTTTGGAGTCTTCCAGGATGCGCAACAGCTTGGCCTGGGTCGGCAGGGGCATTTCGCCGATCTCATCCAGCATCAGGGTGCCGTGCTGCGCTACTTCAAAACACCCGGCCCGCCGCTCCGAAGCGCCGGTAAACGAACCTTTCTCATGACCGAACAGTTCGCTTTCGATGAGGCTTTCCGGCAGCGCGGCGCAATTGATGGCCACAAACGGACCCTGCCGGCGCTGACTGAGCGCATGCAGCGTGCGCGCCACCACTTCTTTTCCCGTGCCGCTTTCTCCGGTAACCAGCACGCAAGCCTTGCTGGGACCGGCCTGCTGCAGCAAAGTAAAAATCTCCAGCATGCGGGGCGATGCGCCCACCAGTTGACCGAGCGAGCCCTTGTAGCTGAGCTGCCGCTCCAGGTTGCGCTTCTCCGCAGTCAGCCCCGCATGGCTGCCGGCCCGGCGGATGAGGACTTCCAGACCTCCCGGTTGAATCGGCTTTTCCAGAAACCAGAAGGCGCCCAACTCGCGCACGGTCTTGACGGCGGTTTCGACGCTGCCATACGCGGTCAGCACGATGGTGGGCGGCATATCGCCCGCATCGCGCAGCCGCTGTAGAAATCCAAAACCATCCAGGCCGGGCATATTCAGGTCGGTCAGGATGACGTCCGCGGGAAACTCCGCCAGTTTTTCCAGCGCTTCATTCCCGTCTCCCGCCGTTTCCGGGGTCATCCCCCAGGCGGAGATCATTCCGGCCAGGCCGCTCCGCTGGCTGGCTTCATCGTCTACGATTAAGACTTTTAAAGGCTGATTCAAGTGGCGCGATCCTTCCGGCGTGCTTCCATTACCCATTTTACGCTGCGGCTGGAAGATTCGGCGGACGGCTTGCAGGGAGAAGGGGTGGGAACGTAAGGTGCGATGCGAAAATGCTAGTATTAGAACTAATTGTGCATACCGGACGTCGTACAGACATGGGTCTGGCCAACTGCGCGGGATCTCATGAGGGAGGCTTGTGGTAACCCTGGTTCTCCGGGCGCGACGGCGTCTGCTGCAAAATGAACTCCTGTCCCAAGGCGCCAACGCGGGCAGCGCGGCAATTCTGGCCTTCATTCTACTTCTGCTCGTGGGCGTCCAGATACTGAACTGGCAATGGTTCCTGCTGATTCCGGCAGCGGCGATCGGCTTCGGGCTCTACCGCACGTTCCATCGGCTGCCCTCGTCATATCGCGTGGCGCAGATTGTCGATCAGCGTCTGGGGCTCGCCGATACGTTGTCCACCGCTCTGTTTTTTAGTGACGATGCGGCGGCGGCTCACGCGGCGCCGCAGATCCGGCGCTCGCAGGCGGAACACGCCGAGGAAACCGCGCGCTCGGTCGACGCGCGCCAGGCGCTTCCCTACACCATGCCCCGCGGCATGTATGCGATGACGGCGCTGCTGCTGGTGGCCGCCAGTCTATTCGCATTACGCTATGGGCTGAGCCGCCGGCTCGATCTGAAACCGCCTCTGGCCAGCATGATCCGGCAGCAGTTTGGCTGGACGCCCAAAAAGGATACCGCCCAAAATCGCCGCCGCACGCCGCCCGTTCCCGAAGCGCAGGATGACAACGGCGCCGCGGCCGATCAGCAGGATCAGCAGGGACAGCAAAAGCAGGACGCGGAGCAGAATCAGGACGCCAATTCCGAAGGCGATCAGGCTGCCGACAAGACCGGCGCGTCCAGGCAGGATGCCGGGAAACAGGGCGACAAAGGCGACCAGAAGAGCGCGGACGATCAGGATGCGCAAGCCGAGAAGGCCTCCGACGCCGCCAACGGCGATAACGACGCCAGTAAGAGCGGCGAGCAGGGCAATAAAAGCGACCAGGCCCAGAACAATCCCAAAAGCGATTCCGGCAGTTCCAATGACAGCCCCAGCTTGTGGAGCAAGGTCAAGGACGCCGCGCAGAATCTGCTGTCCCGCATGAAGCCGCAGCAGGGCAACCAGAATCCTCAGGCCGGGCAGAACGATCAGGCCAATAAACAACAGGGGAAGGGCCAGCAGAATGCCGGCAAGCAACAGCAATCCGGCAAGAATGGCCAGCAGAACGGCGAACAGGCGGGCGACGCCCAGGAAGGTCAGAACGGCGAAGAGGCCAAGAGCCAGCAGGACCCCCAGGGCAAAGGGACCGGCAAGAGCGATTCCCAGCAGGCCAGCAAACAACCCGGCAGCGGCATAGGCAGCCAGGATGGAGACAAGAGCATCAAGCAGGCCGAACAACTGGCCGCCATGGGCAAGATCAGCGAGATCCTCGGGAAGCGCTCCGCCACCATCACCGGCGAGGCCACTGTGGAAGTGCAGAACACCAGCCAGCAGTTGCACACGCAATACGTGCAGCGCGGCGCGGAGCATACACAGGGTGGCGCCGAAATTTCACGCGACGAAATCCCCGTGGCTTTGCAGAACTACGTGGAACAGTACATCGAGTTGGTGCGCAAGCAGGCGCCTGCCGCACCGGCCACTCCCAAGAAGCAGTAGAGCCCGCCCTACTTGGTCTCCCACACCCGCTTGGGAACTCCGGCGTCGCGATTCTGCACGCGGTCGTACAGATAAAAAGTGGACACCGTGCCCAGCGCTTCGTTATACAGGCTTTCCAGCCCGAGCCCTTCCTTGACGTCCTCTTCCAGATCGTGCAGGCCTTTCAATTCGTCCGCCAGTGCCGGCTTCTGCTTCCCAGCGGCCGTGCGGAAGAACTTCTGGTAGCCGCCGTCCACCAGCGACGCGACGTCGCCGCCGATCACAATGCCAGCGCGCCCGTCCGGCCGAAGCGTTCCATCCGTCTCTTTCAGATCCACGGCAAACTCCGCACGGCCTACCCGTGTGACTCCGCCCTGCCCCGGGGAGACTGTGAACCCTGCCTGTCGAAGCGCATCCAGGCGTTGTGACGGGGTTGGATTGCCCGGCTTTTGTCTGCGAAAGAACATAGTCCTATTTTACATCCGGAGGCGCGAGGCTTAGGATATACTGCATAACGCTAACGCCATTTCTGGAGGGGATACATGCGCTGTTTGCAAATGTTTCAAGCGGGTCTGATGGTTCTGAGCGCTCTTGGTGTTGCGTCCGCGGCAACGCCTGCCGGCAACGCCTACCTGCAACACAACCTGGTTGCCGATCAACCCGGCATAGCCGATTTCACCGACCCCAACCTGGTCAATCCCTGGGGTATCTACACTTCGGCGGCCAGCCCCTTCTGGGTCAGCGACGCCGGCACCGGCCTTTCCACTGTCTACAGTTCGGCCACCAGCACGAACGGAATTTTCTCCGTCAGCGCCCTCAAAGTGACGGTTCCGCCCTCGGCCAAGGGAGCGTCGCCTTCAACCGCCACCGCCGGAATCGCCAACGCCACCGGCGGATTCCTGGTGCAGGGGAAGGTGCCCAACTTTATCTTTGTCACCGCCGATGGCGCCCTATCCTGCTGGGCCTCCGCCGTGAACCCCACACAGGCGCAGTTGTTGGTGGACAATTCCTCCTCTGGCGCCGTCTACTTCGGGCTGGCGGTCAGTGCCACCACCACCAACGCGGCGCCCATGCTGTATGCCGCCAACTTCAAAACCGGCGGCGTCGACGTGTTCGATACCAATTTCAAGCCGGTGACTCTCCCCGGCACTCCGTTTGTCGACCCGCAAGTGCCCGCCGGATACGCTCCCTTCAACATCTGGAATCTGGGCGGCAAGCTGTATGTGATGTGGGCCAAGCAGAATACCAACAAGAACTTTGCCGTCCCCGGAGCCGGCAACGGCGCGGTTTCCATCTTCGATCTGAATGGCGTGCTGCTGCAGCACGTGGCCACGGGCGGCCCTCTGAACGCTCCCTGGGGCGTGGCCATCGCGCCGGCCACTTTCGGAGCCTTCGCCAGTGACATTCTGGTCGGCAATTTCGGCGATGGCACCATCAATGCGTTCGATCCCAAGACCGGCGCCGCTCTGGGCGCGCTGGCCGATCAAAACGGCGACCCCATCGCGATTTCCGGACTGTGGGCGCTGATCGTAGGCAATGGCGGCAACGGCGGCGACCCGAATGCCATCTATTTCTCGGCCGGGACGGATAATCAGCAGCACGGACTGCTGGGTAGCCTCCAGGCGGCTCCCGTCATCACCGCGAGTGCCGTCACCAACGCCGCCGACGCCGCCGCCACCGGTATCGCTTCCAACACTTTCGTCACCATCACGGGCGCCGGCCTCGCTCCCCTGACGCGCAACTGGACCACCAGCGATTTCACC
This sequence comes from Candidatus Sulfopaludibacter sp., assembly GCA_031292755.1. Taxonomy (GTDB): domain Bacteria; phylum Acidobacteriota; class Terriglobia; order Bryobacterales; family Bryobacteraceae; genus Sulfopaludibacter. The sequence goes on along the minus strand of JARLGM010000148.1, from coordinate 1,677 downwards.
GGCGGCACCAAGCTGCCCACCTCGCTCGGCGGCGTCAGTGTCACCGTAGACGGCAAACCGGCGTACGTCAGCTACATCAGCACCAAGCAGATCAACATTCTAACCCCGGTCGATACCGCCACCGGACCCGTGCAAGTCGTAGTCAACAACAATGGCCTGGTCAGCGCCAGCGTGACCGCGACCATGCAGACCTACTCGCCCGGGTTTTTCCTGTTCAAGGATGGCAAGTCTATTGCGGCCCTGCATGCGGGAGGCGCGCTGGTAGGCGCAACCACGCTCTACGCCGGAGCCAGTGAGCCGGCTCAACCGGGCGAGGAAATCGCCCTCTTCGGCACCGGTTTCGGCACGACCAACCCGGCGATCACTGACGGCAGCATCGTAGCCACCCCCCTCGCCGTTACCACGACGCCCACGGTTACCTTCGGCGGGGTCACGGCGCAGGTAGTTTACGCGGGCCTGATCGCCGCCGGGGTCTACCAGATCAACGTGATTGTCCCACCGTCAACGGCCAACGGAGACATCCCGGTAGTCGCGACGGCGGGCAGCTTTACGTCCGCCGCAAGCGCAATTGTCACGGTGGCCCATTAGCGGCCGGCGTCAGCGCTTCCAGACACACTGGCCGTTCACGATAGTCGCCATTGGCCCGCCGCGAAATGTGCGGCCGTCAAAGGGCGAGTTACGGCTGCGCGATTGCGATTGATTCAGGTCGTAAGTCCATTGCACGTCTGTGCTGAACACGGTCACGTCGCCGGGCGCGCCGGGCGCCAGCGTGCCGCGGCCCAGGCGCATCACCCGGTCCGGTCCGGTGGTGAATAACTCGACCATGCGGGCGAGATCGATCTTTCCCGGCGCCACGAGTTCCTCGAGTGTCAGCGCGATGGCCGTCTCCAGGCCGATGATGCCGAACGGGCAGCGCTCGAACTCCTGCATTTTTTCGCTGCCGGGGTGGGGCGCGTGATCCGTGGCGATCACGCCGATAGTGCCGGCCGCAATCCCGTCCAGGACCGCCTCGCGATGCGCACAGGAGCGTAGCGGCGGCTTCATTTTGTAATTGCTGTCGTAGGGATGCATCTGGTCATCGCTCAGCGCGAAGTGATGCGGGGTGGCTTCGCAAGTCACGGCCAGTCCGAGCCGCCGCGCCTGCTCCACCATGGCCACGGCGTTGCGCGTCGAAATGTGGGCCACGTGGTAGCGCGCGCCGGTTAATTGCGCCAGCAGCAGGTCGCGTGCCACCATCACGTCTTCGCTCGCCGCCGGAATGCCGCGCAGGCCCCAGCGCACGCTCTTGATGCCCTCATGCATGTCGCCGCCGGCGCTCAGGTTGAGATCCTCGCAGTGGTCGATCACCGGCAAATCGTAGGAGCGCGCGAACTCCATGGCGCGACGCATCACGCGAGAATTCATGACCGGCTGGCCGTCGTCGGAAATGGCCACCGCGCCCGCCGCCTTCATGGCGCCGATCGCCGCCAGTTCCTCCCCGGCGCTGCCTTTGGTGATGGCGCCGATGGGGTATACATTGACCACGGCCTGGCTTCTCGCCTGCTGCACAATGTAGCTGGTCACCGTGGGGCTGTCGTTGACGGGCTTGGTATTGGGCATGCAGCAAATGGACGTGAATCCACCCGCCGCCGCCGCACGCGAGCCGCTTTCGATATTTTCCGCATGCTCGAAGCCCGG
>JARLGM010000147.1 GCA_031292755.1 Candidatus Sulfopaludibacter sp. | reverse complement strand
CCGCCTGGGTCACTCTTGGAAAGCAAGGTATGGTCAATTCTGGCGCGCGCCGAAGCCCCAAACCGTCCCGCAATGTCCCGGACGCTTTCGTTTGCGATGATGGCACGGTCGATTTCTTCTCGACTGCTAGATTTGCAGCATGTACATGTTCGCATCGGTTAACCTCCGTCCCATTATATCTATGATGTAGAACAAATGCCAAATTTGGTGTCTGGATATGGCTTAATCGATGTAGTTTTGCTGGTTTTTGGCTTAATCCGTTTTCAATAGAATCAATCACTTGCGTTGTCATCTATTGGATATAAAGGGCATTTTCCACCTTGACACGGTAGAGGTCTGCAGTTCGAGTCTGCACAGGCCCACCATGAATCGCAGTATCATCGCAGCTTCGCCAAGGTTGTTGAGGAAGGGATTACAGAGCGCAGCCAGCCATGGAATCCCCCCTCTTAGGATTGATCCTCGATTCAAGTGTGATCATCGCAGCGGAACGGAAGCGCCTTTGAACACCCGGCACTTCGGTAAGATTCCTGGATTGCAAGTACTGTCCTTTTAGGGCAAGTCTATTCCGGCTTGGCTACGGTCAGCGATATGGTGTTGGACTTTACCAACAGATGGGTGTACTCGTCGGTGCGCTCCAAACAGACGGTGTATTGATTCGATTGGGTCAGGTGAACATCGGCAGAGAGGACGAACACATCATGGGCTTTACCGCCAGGAGCAATCCGCTGCGGAAAACTGCTACCTCCCGCGAAGCATCTCGTCGCTCCGTTCTTTCCCTTCCAGCAGGTTTTCCCAGCGACAATCGCTGCACCTGGCCTCGGGAACAGACCCCGGCGCCGGCAACGCCGTATCCGATTCCGGCATTCAACCCGTCAGGCGCCCTTCCGGAATTACGCCACGCCGATTTCCGCGATCTCCTCCCCGGTCAGACGAAACTCCAGCGCGCCCAGAACCCCGCGCGCCTGGGCCGCGGACCGCATCCCCACAATCGCGCCGGTCACCGCCGGATGCCGCAGCGTCCACGCGATCGCCACTTCGCCGGCGGATCGCCCATGCCTCGCGCCGATCTCCTTCATCTTGTCCGCCAGCGCCAGATTGCGCGTCAGGTTCGGTTCCTGAAAGGCCAGCGCGCGCCGCCGGAAATCGTCCGCCGGAAATGCCACCACGCGCTCCGTGGTCATCGTCCCGGCCAGCAGGCCGCTCTTCATCGGGGAATACACAATCACGCCGATTTGGTGCTCCTGGCAGTATGGCAAAGTCTCCTTCTCGATCTCCGGGCTCACCGCGGAATACGGCGGCTGCAATGACGTGATGGGCGTAATCGCACGGCACCTCTCCATCTGCCCTGGGTTGAAATTAGACACGCCGATCCACCGCAGCTTGCCTTCCTCCCGCAACTTGGCCAGCGCCCCCCAGCCTTCTTCGATATCCTCCGCCGGTTCCGGCCAGTGGATCTGGTACAGGTCGATTGTGTCCACCTTCAGCCGCCGGAGGCTGGCCTCGCATTCCCGCCGAACCGAATCCGCCTTCAAGGACGCGCTGATCTGCCGGTCGGCGTTCCACACACGCTCGCACTTGGTGAACACATACGGCCGGTTCGACCGGCCTTCCAGGGCCCGCGCCACCACTTCTTCGGAATGGCCCAAGCCGTAAACCGCGGCGGTATCGATCCAGTTCACGCCATGATCCAGCGCTTCATGAATCGCCGAAATGGACTCGTCATCGTCCTGCGGTCCCCAGGCGAATGCCCAGCCGCCGCCGCCCATCGCCCACGCGCCCACGCCCATGGGCGTGATCTCCAAATCGCTATTGCCTAGCCGTTTCTTCTGCATCTCCTCTAAAATAACCTGCGATGGCTGTTTCTGACCAATCCCGCGCCGTAGTCATCGGGTCCGGTCCCAACGGATTGGCCGCCGCCATCCTGCTGGCGCGCGCTGGAATCGCCGTCACCGTGCATGAAGCCGCGGACGTAATCGGCGGCGGCGCGCGCACTGCCCAACTCACACTTCCCGGCTACCTGCACGACGTCTGCTCAGCCATTCACCCCATGGCCGCCTGTTCTCCCTGCTTCGAGCAGTTTCCGCTCGCGCAATTCGGCCTCGAATGGATCCAGCCCGCCGCCCCGCTGGCCCACCCGCTCGACGATGGTACGGCGGTGATGCTCGAACAATCTCTGAGTGCCACTGCCGCGAATCTGGGCGCCGATGGCCCCGCATGGCGGGCGCTCATCGAACCCATCGCATTGCATTGGCACGACCTGCGCCACGATGTGCTGGCCCCGCTGGGCATTCCGCGCCATCTCTTGCTCATGGCCAATTTCGGCCGCCACGCCCTGCGCTCCGCTCGTGGACTGGCTGACAGCCACTTTCGCGGAGCGCGCGCGCGTGCCCTCTTCGCGGGATTGGCCGCCCATTCTGCGCTGCCGCTGGAAGCCATGCCCAGTTCCGGCGTGGCACTGGTGCTGGGAGCCGTCGCGCATGTCAGCGGATGGCCCATGCCGCGCGGCGGTTCCCAGCGAATCAGTAACGCGCTGGCGGACTATCTGGCATCCCTCGGCGGCGAGATCCTCATCCGTTCGCGCGTGGACTCTCTACCCGATGCCCCACTGGTGATGTGCGATGTTACCCCGCGCCAGCTTCTGAAGCTTGCCGGCTCGCTGCTTCCCTCCGGATATCGCGACTCGCTGACGCGCTATCGCTATGGCCCCGGCGTCTTCAAAATCGACCTCGCCCTGGACGGGCCCATTCCCTGGCGCGCTCCCGAATGCGCGCGCGCGGGTACCGTCCACCTGGGCGGCACCCTGGAAGAAATCGCGCAGTGGGAGGCCGCCTTCACCGGCCGCCCCTTCGTGCTCCTGGCGCAGCAGAGCCTCTTCGATGCCACCCGGGCGCCCGCCGGCAAGCACACCGTCTGGGCTTATTGCCACGTGCCCAATGGTTCGACTGCCGATTTCACTGACGCCATCGAGCAGCAGATTGAGCGTTTCGCTCCGGGATTCCGATCGCGCATTCTGGCGCGCCATGTGCTCACCCCCGCCAAACTGGAGGCACGCAATGCCAATCTGGTGGGCGGCGACATTGTCGGCGGCTCCATGGAACTCTCGCAGACGTTCCTCCGTCCCAACCGGCGCCGCTATCGCACTCCCATTCCCGGCGTCTATCTGTGCTCCTCCTCCACTCCGCCCGGAGGCAGCGTCCATGGCATGTGCGGGTATTTCGCAGTTAAGGCTGCGTTTCTTGATAAACTGATCCATCACCCCGCAGTGTGAAGGAGCAAACATGAAGCGAAGCTTACCAGCGCTAGTACTGACCTTCTGCGTTGTCGCCGTATTGGCCGCGCAGGACGAACCCCCGGCCCAGGCTCCACAAGGTGGCGGAGGCGGAGGCGGACGCGGTGCAGCCGCGGGCGGCGTGCCCGATCCCCAGCCCTACGACCGCGTCATCACCAAGGAGGCTAAGACCACCAAAGGCCTCTTTACCGTCCACCAGATCAAGGAGCGGTATTACTACGAGATCCCGAAAAGCGAACTCGGCAAAGACTTCCTTTGGAATTCTCAAATCGCCAGGACGGCAGTCGGGGTAGGGTACGGTGGCGGCCAGTTGACCGACCGCGTGGTGCGCTGGGAACTCAGGGGCAATCGCGTCCTTCTGGAAGAGGCCAACTTCAGCGTCGTGGCCGATCCCAAAGAGCCTATCGCCATGGCTGTGAAAGCGGCCAACAACGATTCCATCATTATGGCCCTGCCGGTCGCGGCCTTCGCCAAGGATGGCGCTCCCGTGGTGGAAGTCACGCGCCTGTTCACCAGCGACGTGCAGGAATTCAGCGCCCGCCAGCACATGGGTGCCAGCGGCGTGGACGCCTCCCGCTCCTTCATCGATCGCATCCGTCCCTTCCCGGACAATATTGAAACCGAAGTCACCATGACCTACACCAACACCGGGGGACGAGGCGCCGCGGCTACCGGCGGACGCGGCGGCGGACTCGGCGGCGGCACCATGCGCGGCAGCAGCGCCACCGTCGTGCTGCATCACAGTATGGTGCGCCTGCCGGAAAAACCGATGACGCCCCGGCTGTTCGACAACCGCGTGGGCTACTTCACCACCAACACCATGGACTTCTCGCGCAACGAGTACAAGACCGAGACCACCCGTTACATTGCGCGCTGGCGCCTGGAAAAGAAGGATCCCAACGCCGCCGTCTCCGAGCCGGTCAAGCCCTTGGTCTACTACATCGACGCGGCGACTCCCACCAAGTGGGTGCCCTGGCTCATCAAGGGCGTGGAAGACTGGAACGTCGCCTTTGAAGCCGCCGGATTCAAGAGCGCCATCATCGGCAAAAAGGCTCCCACACCGGAAGAAGATCCCGATTGGAGCCCCGAAGATGTGCGCCACTCGGTGATTCGCTGGCTGCCCTCCACCACCGAAAATGCCAGCGGGCCGCACATCTCCGACCCGCGCACCGGCGAGATCCTGAACGCGGACATCCAGTTCTACCACAACGTCATGACCCTGGCCCGCGACTGGTATTTCGTGCAGGTGGGGCCGCTCGATCCGCGCGCGCAGAAATTGCCCCTGCCCGACGATCTGATGGGCCGTCTGCTGGAATACGTGGTGTGCCACGAAGTGGGCCACACTCTCGGCTTCCAGCACAATATGAAGGCCAGCAGCGAATATCCCCAGGACAAGATTCGCGACAAGAATTTCGTCCATACGATGGGTCACACGCCTTCCATCATGGATTACTCGCGCTTTAATTACGTGGCGCAGCCCGAAGACGGCATCGCCGTGGAAGATCTGATCCCGCGCATCGGCCCGTACGATATTTGGGCCACGCACTGGGGCTACGCTCCCATCCCCGGCGCCCGGACCGCCGATGACGAAAAGCCCACGCTCAACAAATGGTCCAAGGAGCAGGACGATAAGCCCTACCTGCGCTTCTCCACCGCCAACGCCGCCGGCTCCGACCCCGGCGACGAGACCGAAGCGGTGGGCGATGCCGACGCCGTCAAGTCCACTGCGCTGGGCATGAAGAACCTGCAGCGCGTGGCCAGGATGCTCATGTCCGCCACCGCGTACAAAGATGGCGAAACCTACGACGATCTGTCCGAAGTCTACGGCCGCATGCTGAGCCAGTGGCAGACCGAAATGAGCCACGTGACGCAGGTAGTGGGCGGTTTCAACAGCCAGGAGAAGACCGTCGGGCAGGAAGGCCGCATTTTCACCCTGGTCCCCAAAGTCCGCCAGGAAGAAGCCGTCAAGTACCTCATGGAGAACGCCTTCACCACGCCCCTTTGGGTGCTCGATCCGGAGATTCTGCGCCGCATTGAAGCCGTCGGCGCCATTGACCGCATCCACACCGCTCAGCGCGCCGTAATGACCAACCTGCTGAACAGCGCCCGCTTCGCCCGGCTGATCGAGCAGGAAGCCATCGATGGCAGCGCTGCCTACGCACCCACCGAATTCCTGGCCACGGTGCGCAAGGGAGTCTGGAAGGAGTTGGACGCGCCGCAAGTGAAGGTGGACGCCTATCGCCGCGCGCTTCAGCACACTTACCTGGACCTGATCAATGCCAAGCTCAATCCACCGAGTGCCGCTGTCACGGCCGCCGCGTTCCCGCAGGCGCCCGACGCTCCCGGTGGGCGCGGAGGCCGCGGCGCCCCGGCCGCCAGCGCGGATGAAAAGCCCATGTACCGCGCCGAACTTCGTGCGCTGAACGCTTCGGTGAACGCTGCTATCGCCAAGGCCGCCGACCACGAAACCAAAGCGCACCTGGAAGGTGTTCGTGACGAAATCGCCAGGATTCTCGATCCGAAATTCCTTCCACCGGCTCCCGCCGCGAGCGCCGGCGGTGGTGGCCGCGGCGGCATCCGGTAGCCGGCTCCTACGGCACGTGGATCTCGACCGTGTTCGACGTAACGGTCCCCATCCACACGTCCTTTAGCACAGCAGTCCGCTTGGCCTTCGGGTCGTAGTACTGGTTCGTCCGGCTGTGCCACGCCGCGGCCGCGCGGTATACGCCGGCGGCCAGGTTCGTAAACTGGAACGGCCCCCACTGCAAACTGTGGCCGGGGCCCACGGAAGCCTCGGTCAGTGTCACATCGGAGTCAGGCCCGGCTTGCCGGTACATCTCGCGGTAGATCGTGTTATCGAACTTGGCCGCCGACCTTGAGTCGAACGGCTCGATCTGCTGTCCCGATGGTGCTGTAAGGACCAGTTCCAAGGGCTGAAGGTCGGAATCGTAGAGATAGGTCTGCCGGGTCTGAGTCCGATTGTGGAGCACGGCGCGCAGTTTCACTCCGCCCGCAACTGACAAGCGCAACTCCCAGGGGCTTTCGGCCATACCGGGCTCTCCTCTCTGGGCGGGAAGGTGGCTGCAGTTCAGGCTCAACAACGCCGCCGCAGCCGGAAGGCTGCGCCACAGGCTCATGGCGCTTCCTCGAACTGTACGAACTTCGGCTGGTAGGAGGCATGGGAGAGAGTCAGGAAGCGGTATCCGAAGGCCTTCCGGTAACAGCCGAGAAACAGCCCGCCACGAGCAATCACCATGGGCAGGAACCGTTCCTCGCCCGCGGCCACCAGGATCGGACCTTTGCCGTCCCGAAAATAATACAGCCGGTTTTGCGTGGTAGAAACCAGGATGTGGAACCGGCCCCGCCGGTCTTGTACGACGCTCCATTCGCGAATCGGGCTGCGCAGACCGAGCGTATCCAGCGCCAGGCTGCGCCGCGCACCTGTCCGGAAATCGTGGGAACAGATTTCCGCCGCCCGGCCGTGCGGAGCATCCTGGAACACCGCCAAGGCTAAGCGCTCGACGGCGTCGAACTGCCACAGGCACGGCTTCATGCGGTTGCGGAACAGTCGGCGGCTGCCTAGCAGGTCGCCGGAAAGCGAGAGCCGTTCGTATATTAAGCCGCGGGCGGGCACCACGATGTGGATCGCCTCCGAGTCGGCGCGCACCAACGCGTCCTCCGCCCGCCCCGCGCTCAGCGTGTGCGCGAAGGCGCGCTCGAACAACAGCGGCGCAAGTTCCCAGCACTCGATCTCTCCCGAACCGGCGCGAAGAAAGACGAAGAGACGGTCGTCTTCTGTGTAATACGCCGACCGCAACGGAGTCCGCTGCTCCGGCAGAGGCGCGCGACGCTCCCCGCCCGTGGGTACCCCGCTCCTCAACTCGATGGCGCGTAAGTCGGCTCCATCCGTCCACACCAGCCATCGTTTCGCAACGGGATCGAACGAAGCGGTCTGGTAGAAATTGGCGGTGGCGCAGAATGCCGTCCCGCCGGGGGGAATTTGGATGGCCTCGCAATAGTCGGCCGCCAGCGGACGGCCAGTGTGCTGGCGCAGATAGCAGGCGCCCGAACCGTTGGAACCAACGTTCATCAACAACTCCAGCCGGTCGAGTACGGGGTTATCCTCGAACGCCTGAATCGCCCGCAGCTTGGGAGCCGACACCCGGATGCTCCGCCGATCCGAACGCAAATACACATTGAGCGGCGGGTATTCGAAGATTCCCTCGACTTCGAATTCGCCTTCCGGAAGGGTGTAGTGATACTTGGCCAGGTCCAGTGTCCAACGCCAGGGCTCACCCGGCTCAATGGGAGCCAGGTCGTAGGCTGCGTCCACCCGGGCTGAACTCTGCATCGACTGCATCGTGAATCCGTTCATGGATCGCAGCAGTTTCCCGCCGGGATAATAGACGGCTATGCTCAGGGCGCCGGTGATGTCGTCCGGGGTGGGAATCTCGATGGCTTCCGTACCGGTGTTTTCCAGCCGGATCTGCACCTTCAAAGAGCTGAAGGTCGTGAGCGTTGCATCGAGGACCCGCATGCCGAAGCGAAGAGCCATACAGTTAATCCGAGTTCATCGGCATACCGTCCGCCGCCTGAATCTTCCAGCCGCGCACTTTCAGCGCGCACCGCCCACACAGGTGCGGGGTATACACGCCCTGCTTCTGGAACGCGAAACCGCTGCTGTTGCTCGAATACGACATGATGCAGTTGTGGTCGGAATTGTCGTGATCGTCCGGAACTCCCCCGGCGTTCTCCCAATGTCTCAGATACATGTTGTGGCCCATTTCGTGGCCGACCACATAGTACACCTTGTCGGGGTCTTTCTGGTCGGCGAAGACCAGCGAATCCGCTTCTCCCCAGGAACTGGTCCAGGTGACGAACTTCTTTTCCTCCGTCCAGTGGATGAACAGAAATCCCGACTTGATATCCACCGGCACATGCGTCAGGAAATCGACAATGATAAAGCCCACCGGCATATCCTTGCGGATGTTATCGGCGATCTGCCCGGCCAGCGGGCCGTGGATCTGATCCCAGTACCTGGCCTTGACGAACTTTTTCAGCGCGATCTTGTAATCGGCGACGCTGAGACCGCCCTGCGGCGGTAAGTCGACCCCACACAGTGCGTCCTCCCGCAGTTGAATTTTCGCCGGGTCTTTGTGCGACGTGTTGGCGGTCACGATAGCCTTGTACTGCGCCGTCGTCAGAACTCCTGGGTCGTCGATTTTTTTCACCGCGATCCCGCTGATATCCAGATCGATGTAAGAGTGGGCGTACTCGGCCTTGATCTTGTCCCAATCGTAACTGTTGGTGCGCGCCGGCCAGTCCACTTGCACCGCTACCTTGTTGTAGAGCCAAATGCGGAACGTGCCGGTCTTATTCGATTGCGGCCGCGATTTCGCGTCCGTGATGCCATGGAACGATTCCAGCTCGGCCTGGTTCTTCTCGCCGGTGAAATCAATCTCCGCCGATAACTGGTAGTCGTCGCCGCCCACATACGACGGGCGGAAATAGATCCCCGCTTTCCCTACCCGCTTCGGATACTTGTCTTTGTCCACGCAGGCTCGCGAGAACACCACCTTCTGTCCGCCATCGTCCTGCACGGTGTAGGGTATGTACTGGTCTCCAACGAACCACGGCTGCTTATGGTAATCCGCTCCGGTCCGGATGCCTCCGAAATCTGCATGGCAGTTATCGCCGTTACCGGCACGCCCGCCTTTCAGCTTGAGTGCCTTCTCGACATACTTGCGTGTCTTACTGGGCTCCGACGCGGTGTCCGGTACCTGATGGGATAGATCTTCGTCGGGATCGACAAACTTCCAATTGATGCGCACGGGTCCGATGGCATCCGGCGCGTCCGTCTTCGCATCGCTCTTGGACTTCAGGAAGATATCCACTTCGACGGGGATCGCCGGGCGGTTCAACCGCGTCTTTAGTACGGCCGCGCGCACGATGCCGGAGCGGAATTCGTCGGTGTTGCCCGCCAGGCGCTCGTAAGTGAGACACTCCACCCGCACCTCCGATTCCTTGCCGGGGTCGGAGAATGCGTCAGGGGTGAACGGCGTCCGGCCGTTGTCGCCCCGGGCGATGGCATCTTTCAGCGGTTCCGTGATGCCGCTGGTGTAACTGGCGTATAGACGCTGGTGAAAATCCTTGTGGTTCACCTTGTACCGAATCACGGCGTTGTCGAGGTAACTCTCGGTGTCTTTCCCCACCGGCCCGCCCCAGAAGCCAAGCTGGTTCAGCTTGTACTGCACCCAGTCATTCTCGGCGGCGGCTCGGTCCGGTTCCTGCTCGTCGGGAGTCCACGGGCCCTGGCGCAGAACGATGGAATGGTACAGCACCTTGAATTCCAGTTCGCCGGTGTATACAGCATCGTGAAACAGGTGAACCTTGTAAGGCGAAAGAAGAGGATGAATGAAGCGATCCTTCAGATCCCCATCGGCGCAGTTGGCTTTCCCATCCCAATGGAAGGTGTGCGTGCCGTTACTCTTTTCGTCGGGCGTGAGATCGTGCGTGAAAATCGGGTTGTTCCCGTAGTACTTGCTGGTAATTTCGAGCGTCACCTTCTGCGTTTCGAAGCTGCGGATGGTGTATTCGATATCCAGTTGCTCTTTGGAAGGCGCGAAGTGGTCGTCCACCTTGGTCAGCTTGAGCAACCGGGTTTCCCTGAGATGGACCGGCGGCACGGGAATGTGCTCGAACGAGTACATCTTCGTGAAGTAGATCTCGCATTCGGCAGGCACACATTTGCCGGCTGCCGGATGGCAGTCGAGCTGAGGCTCGTTACCTGGCCCGAAGAAGAGGATCTCGACCCGGCGGTTGGTGGCGCTGCGGTAGTTGTCCTTGCGTGGCGCATCGATGGGCCAGCTCTCGCCGCAACCGGCGGTCTTCTTGCCGTCATCCACGAACTTGAGTCCGGCGCGGAGTTTGGCGAGCCCGTTCGAATCCGTATCGGTGACATCCATCAGCGCTTCCATGTAGAGATCGAAAAACGCTCCCCACGTTTGCTCCTCCACCACTCCCTTTTCCGGAATGGAAGCGCTCCACTCCTGGTTGTAGCGCTTCTGGAAGGCTTGAATCGCCTTTTTAGTGTCCGGCCCCTCGTCGTTATCGATTTTGCCCGGATCGCAATCCCACTCGCGCCAGGCGTTCACCCATTTCAAAATGAGTTGGTAATCCTCCACCTTGTGCTTCTTTACGGCGATCCCGGCCCAGCCGTCTTTGTCGCCGGAAAGAATCGCGTACACGTTATCGGCACGCATCTGCGAGAGGCCGATGTTGTAGCTCGCAGTGCCGGTAGTGTCGGTGTGACCCGGTATGAACAGTTTACGATCCGGAAATTGTTTGGCGTGCTGATAGCAGGCCGCAATCACCGCCAGCGAGGTGATGCGGTCATCCACCACGGGGTTCAGTTCCGGCCCCGCAGTGTAATCCGGCAGCACTACCGCGCTGTCGTGATGGAAGTGAATGTCCTCCATCTCGAGCACGAAACCACGGTACTTCTTCACCAGAAAACGGTACGGCAGAGTGGTTTTCTTGCTCCAGGTCTGGGCGAAGTCGCGGCGGGTGATTTTGATGTCCGGCATCCAAAGTCCTCTTACTTGCCGCCCGGCGGCCGCCAATGGTTCTTGTGCAGGTTCGGGAACTTCACTGAGCAGACTCCCTCCGGAATCTGATCCTTGCGAAATGGGCCCTTGGTCTTGCCTTTATGCGTGCTGCCGTCGCTCAGGCTGATCTCGTAATCTTCGCCGTCCAAGGCATTGCCGTCTTCATCCACCAGTTCGATGGAAATCCAGGTGAGCGGCGTCTCGGGTTCGCTGGGCGGCGGCTTGGATGGGGTTGGCTCGTCCTGATCTTCCTTCGCCGGCTGACTTGCCTGCCCTGCGCCGCTTTCCTCCTTGCACACCAGAAGCACCAGCTTCCCGCCAGCGATCATCGCGGCAAGGCTGGCGATGAGCTGCGGCAAAGGCAGGTTGCGCATCGCGGTCGTGCTGGTCGCCCGGCCCGCTGCTTCCACTAGCGCGGCGGCTGAGGACGGGGCTGAGCGCAACAGCCGTTCCAGGCGCTCGGCCGTCTGCTTTCCCTGCAAGGCTTCGTGTGAGTGGTGGTTGCCGCAGCCGGTGAAATCTTCCGCCGGCGTTCCCACGTGTACCTGGAGTTTCCCGAACGTAATGGTCGGCGGCGCCGGTGCGGAAACCTTGCCTCCGCATCGTACCGCTTGCAGGTAACCGGCCGCCAACAGGTGACCGGTTTTGTCCAACACCTCGACATCGCTCATCCCGCTGGGTTGGTGGCCGCACCGCGCCACCAGTGCGCGCAATTCTCCCATCACAATGGGATCCCAAGCGGCGACGCGAAGCGCGGCCATCACCACCGGTATCTCGGAAGCCCCGAAGCGCTTGTGTGCCTTGCTCGACGGACATCCGGTTCCTTTGCCGGGGGCAAGCGCCAAATGAAGCCGGAATGGGCGATAGGGTATCGTCAAGCCGTACATCGGAACGAACCAGAGTGTACCATCCCACTTTCCGGGCCTGCCGTCAAGATCATTTCAAATCGTGCGGTACCACAACCTGAAATCGGTCAAACCTGTAAATTCCGGGCCGTATAATAGCAGATCATGCCCCTCATCGATCGAGTGCAGCAGGACATGGTCGCTGCCATGAAGACCAGACAGGAGGCGCGGCTCAGCGCGCTCCGGATGCTTAAGGCCGCCCTGATGAAGCAGAAAGTGGACTCGCCCAAGCCCATCGACGAAGCGGTGGAGATGCAGATTCTGAAATCGCTGATCAAGCAGCGGATCGATGCCTCCGAGATGTTCCGCAAAGCGGGCCGCGCCGAACAGGCCGATAAGGAAGATGCCGAGCGCCTGCTGATCGAAAGCTATCTGCCGGCCGGCGCCGGCGAGGAGGAGATCGACGCTGCTATCGCCGCCGCCATGGCCGAGACAGGCGCCGCCTCTCTTAAGCAGATGGGCCTGGTAATGAAGGCCGTGCAGGCCAGACTGGCCGGTAAGACCGTCGACGGCAAGGCGCTGAGTGATAAAGTGAGGTCCAAGCTACAATGATCCCTACCTCATCAGGTTCGGAGCGCCGGCACCGGCCGTTCGTGCCCGAGTCGCTCAAGATGAAAGAGTTCACTGGCCGCGCGCTGGCGCTGGGGCTGGTGATGACCGTGGTCCTGGGCGCTGCCAATGCGTACCTGGGATTGAAAGCCGGTCAGACGATTGCCGCCACCTATCCCGCGGCGGTGATCGGCATGGCAGTGCTCCGCCTGATGAAAGGGTCGATTCTGGAAGAGAATATTGCGCGAACCGCGGGCTCCATCGGGGAATCGGTGGCCGCCGGCGCGGTGTTCACCATTCCGGCGTTTTTTATCGTGCATGCGTGGGTTCCCACGGTCATCCCTAAAGGGCTGGGCTTCTGGGCCAGCATGTGGATGCTGGCCGTGGACCCTACCTACAAGAAAGCCACGGCGCTGATGGTGGTAGGCTCGGTGCTCGGAGTGCTGTTTGTCTCGCTGATTCGCCGCGTGATGGTGGAAGATCCCGAACTGCCGTTCCCCGAATCGGTGGCCGCATCGGAGATTCACAAAGCGGGGCAGATGGGCGCCAGCGCGGCGAAATACCTGTTCTACAACATGGGATTCGGCGCGCTAGTATATCTGTTCGGTCAGTTCAACCTGTTCGCTCCCGACAAAGACTTCTTCTTCCACGTGGGACAACTGGGTGTCAGCAAATTGCGGCTGGGAGCGATGGGAAGCACGAACGTGCTGGCGGCCGGCGGCATCTCCACCTGCTCGGCGCCCACGGTGAGCCCGGCGTTCGTCGGCGTCGGCTACATCATCGGGCCTGAGCTGGCGGCGCTGAATTTCTCGGGTAGCGTGGTGGCCTGGGGACTGCTGATCCCACTGCTGATCTTCTTTTTGGGCCCGCAGTTGCAGACTTACCTGCCGGCAGGGACAGCCACAGATCAAAGCTGGCTCGGGCTGGCGAACGCCATCTGGCGCTTCATCATTCGACCCGTTGCCGTGGGCAGCATGATGGTGGGCACCTGTTACACGCTGTTCCGGATGCGCACGAACCTGATCGCGGGTCTCGCCAAGGCGGTGGCCGAATTGCGTGGCAGCGGCCCCGAGCCGGAATCGGTGGGACGCACCGAACGGTACATGAGCTCCAAGGTAGTGTTCGGCTTGATCGGCGTGATGTTCCTGCTGATGTGCGTGTTGTACGTGTACCTTTCCGGCCTGGTGACGGGCGGAATTGCGGCAGCGCTGGTGATGCTGATCGTGGGCTTCTTCTTTGCCACTGTGTCCGGGTATCTGGTGGGCGTGATCGGCTCATCCAACAATCCTATTTCAGGGCTGACTCTTTCCACCCTGGTGATTGCCGCGCTGATGATGGTCACCCTGGGCGTTTCGGGCATGAGCGGCGTTGTCGCCGTGCTGGGGGTGGCGGCGGTGGTCTGCGTCTCCTCGGCCGTAGCCGGGGAGCTGCTCCAGGATTTCAAAGTGGGCTACATTCTGGGTGGCACCCCGAGGTCGATTCAGATCGTGGAGCTGATCGCTGTCGCGGTGGCCAGCCTGGTGATGTACTTCCCGCTCATGATTCTGTACCAGGGGAATATCAACAAGGGAGGGACCGGTTTCGGCGATAAGGCCCTTTCGGCGCCGCAGGCCGGGCTGATGGCCTCGCTGGCGCAGGGCATTGTGGGCGGCGACATGGCGTGGCCGCTGGTGGTAACCGGCATTCTGTTCGGTATCGCCATGATCATGTTTAAGGTGAAGAGCCCCATGCTGGTGGCCATCGGGATGTACTTGCCGATTTCGATCACGTCGGCGATTTTCGTGGGCGGCGTGATTCGCTGGTTTACGGATTCGGCCGGAAGGCGAGCGGGCCACAACGAAAACCAGAAAGCCCGCGTGGAGAATTGCGGAGTGCTGGTCGCCTCCGGTTTGATCGCCGGAGAGGCGCTGGCCGGGCTGGTGACCGCGATCTTCAACTTCCAGGACTGGACGCTTCCGGACTTGAGTAAGGGCCTGTTTGGTTTGGTGAAATGGAATTTTGAGCCGTCATACCTGGCCGGTGTAGTGGTGATGGCACTCATCGCCCTGGTGCTGGTGCGGATTCCGCTTGCCAATGCGGGCGACCCCAATGAGCCCGCGCCGCCCGCGGCGATAATGTAGGTATGTGCCCGTCGGACACTTCACCGGAAGCGTGGCGCGTATTCCTTGAGCTGGTGCGCCGCGCCACGCCAGGCGAGCGGATGAAGCGCGCGCTCGAAGTTTCGGAGACTGTGCGCGCGTTTGCCGAAGCCGGCATGCGCGCCCGCCATCCTCATGCGGACGACAGGGAGATCTTCCTGCGCATGGCGCAATTGTATCTGGGTGACAACCTGGCTCGGAGGGTATATGGATCCCCTGTCGATGGACCCAAGAACCAACGCCCTTAAGAATCTCTGCGATGTCTTGCGGGAACTCCGGATACCTTATGCGGTCGTGGGGTCGCTAGCATCGTCGGCGCGGGGCATTCCCCGCTCCACCGTTGATGGGGATCTGGTCGCCGCGATCCGCGTGAGAGATGCGGAGCGGATCGCGGCAGCTTTGGGCCATGATTGGTATGCCGATGCGGAACAGATGAGAGATGCCATTTCGGCTGGCCGGTCGTTCAATATCATTCACCAGCCATCGTTCCTCAAGTTCGATATCTTCCCCGCCGCGGAAGAATTTCATGACATCCAATTGGAAAGGGCGACGGAGGTAGCGGTGCCGTTCTTCGGCGAGCCCGTACTATGTTTTGTCGCCACTGCCGAAGACATTCTGCTGGCCAAACTACGCTGGTATCGCCAGGGCGGGGAAGTCTCCGAGCGCCAGTGGACCGACATCCATGGCATACTGGCGATCAATCCGGAGCTCGATTTCGCGTACGTCAATCCATGGGCCGCGCGCCTGGGGGTGGCCGATCTGCTGGCGCGTGCCCTCGAAGAAAGAGGGAATGCGTGAGCACGCACGTTTTCGTTCTGATGCTGGAAAACCGCTCCTTCGACCACATGCTGGGCTTTTCGGGAATCGCCGGCGCCGACGCCGTGACGGGAGCCAAGACGCAAATCGACGGCCTTTCCGGCGGCGAATCCAACACCTTCAACGGGAAGGCCTACGGCGTGCAGCAGGGCGCCGGTTGGGCCATGCCCGTCGATCCGGGCCACGAATTCCCGGACGTGCTGACGCAACTGTGCGGCCCGGGCAGTTCCTACGCACCGGGCGGCGCGTATCCGTCCATCCACAATTCCGGCTTTGCCACATCCTATGCGAACACGGCAGGTGCGGGCGATCCGGGTGAGATTATGAAGTGCTTCACGCCGGAGCAACTCCCCGTGCTGAACGCGCTGGCCCGGGAGTTTGCGGTGTGCGATCGCTGGTACTCCTCCGTGCCCGGCCCTACCTGGCCCAATCGCATGTTCGTGCACGCCGCCTCTTCCGCCGGGCTGGATCACAGTCCCACCACGGCCGAGATTCTGGAATGGGAGACGCTTGCCGGGTTCAGCTTCCAAAACGGCAATATCTTTGACCGGCTGATGGCGAAGAGCGTGACGCGCCGCTTATACGCGGGCGACGAGTTTCCCATGGTGGCCGCGCTGAAAGGCATCGGGTTGGACGATATCCGGCCGTTCCACTATTTCGCCAACGATCTGCAGGGCAGCTATCCGTACTCCTACACGTTCATCGAGCCCAGTTACAACGCTACCGGCGATTACAATTGCAGCACGTCGCAGCATCCCCTGGACGACGTCACGCGCGGCGAAGCGCTCATCAAGTGCACCTACGAGGCGATTCGCAATTCACCGTTGTGGCCGGACAGTCTCCTGATCGTCACCTGGGACGAGCACGGCGGTTTCTACGATCACGCCGCGCCGGGGGCCGCGATGCCGCCCGGAGACCAGTCGCCGCGGAGCAGCTATGGCTTCACCTTCGAGCAGTATGGGGGGCGCGTGCCCGCGGTGATCGTTTCGCCGCGCATTCCGCAAAACCTCATCGACCACCGTGTGTATGACCACGCCTCCATTCCGGCCACGCTGGAAAACCTGTTTGGGCTGGTTCCCTTGACGCGCCGCGATGCTGCGGCCAACGAACTGTCCCCACTTCTCTCGCTGGCGACCCACAGGGACACGCCTTCCACTTTGCCGGCGCCGGCGGTCTCCGGGCTGGGCGGTTGCGATCCCGTGGATTGCTTTGACGCGCCCGCGGCGGTTTCCCCGGCAGCCGTGAGCCGGCCCGATGATCCGATCGACGATGGGAATCTCCCCGGTGTGGTCCACGTCGCGATGCAGCACGATATGGAAATGTCGCCCGGCCGGACCGCGGAGATTCGAGATCGCGTGGCGTCACTCCAGACGCGAGGCGATGCCGCGCAGTACCTCTCCGGCGTGCGAGCCAGGATGCGCGCGGAAGGCTAGTACTCGCTCCTACGCATCCAGGTGATGCAGGAAGAAGCGATCCAGAGCCGCCTTGTTCTTCTGCGAAAGCGAGTGAGACAACTGTTTCATCTCCGCCGCCGGCAGTTGCTTGAACTTCTTGGCCGACGCTACATTGTGGTCGATGTGCTCGATCCTGGGCATCCCCACCACGGCGGCCGTGACCGGCAGCGACAGCGTGTAATAGAGCAGTTTCTCGATGGGAGCCTGACCCACCAGCGCTTCCTGCGCGAATACTTTCATCGCCAGCACGCCCATTTTCTTCCGCAGCGCGACCGGTAGCGCCACCGTCTCGAAGCTCGTGGTGACCGATTTATCGGGCACCATGCCGCCCGTGCCGCTCATCATCGCCACCGTTCCGGCATTGAGCGCCATCTGCGTGCAATCGAAATCATGCCGCTCCAGCGCCGTTTTCAGGACCTCGGGATCGGCATGGCAGGTGATCCCGATGAAGCGCGTCATCTTCTGATCGCGCATTTTCAGCACCTGATCGAGAGGCCCGCCCTTGGCTTCGATCTTCGCCAGATCGTCCGCCGTGGTGAGCGCGTGGATGTGCAGCAGATCCACGCGGTCCACCTGCAACGCCTTGAGGCTGGCCTCCACGATGCGTTGCGAGTCGCTGCCGTCCCGGTTGCTCAGCTTCGTCGCCAGGAACAGTTTGTCGCGGCGGCCCTTAATGGCCATTCCCACGCGCTTCTCGGACAGATGATCCTTGCCGTAGTCGTCCGCGGTGTCGATGTAGGTGATGCCCATGTCCAGCGCCCGGGTGAGCGCCGCCACCGCCTGGTCCTCTTCCTGGTATTGCAGGAACCGGCTGCCCGAGCCGAATGCCAGAATCGAGACGCGCGCACCGGTCCGGCCCAGTATGCGAGTGGGAATCGGCGTGTCGTTGGTTCCGGCCGGGGCTCCGGCGGCCACACTCACCGCCGCCGCAGTCCCAATGAACTCACGTCGCGTAATACTCATTGCCCCTCCCGCTTCCCATTCTCTTACTATTTGGGAACGGAAATCGTGATGTTGCGATACCGCATGCCCGGATCGTGGTCGCCCTGCAGCAGGAACGGACCCGGTTCCGACTCGTGGCTGTCCAACGCGCCGCCGGTGATTCCGGGGATCTCCACGTTGTCGTGAATCCTGGTGCCATTGCGCACTATCGTTAAGGTGCGTCCCACCAGGGTGATGTCGAATGTCTGCCATTCTCCGGCGCCCAGTGGAAGGTCGCCCTTGGGTGCGATAAAGCCGTACAAGGCGCCCATTTCGTGGCTCGGCAGGGTGCCGCCTTCGCTTCCCACCTGGATCTCATCGCGCCCGCGCAAATAGATCCCGCTGTTGCACAACTGCTGCTTGCCATCCGGCGCCACGTTGGGGCAGTTGACCTCGATGTGCAGCTTGAAATCCTGGAACGTGCGGGTGGTCCGCAGATTGGATCCGCGCTGTTCGTTCACCAGTTCGCCATCTTTGGCGGCCCAATGGTTGTTGGCGGGATTGCTGGCAGCCTCCCAACCGGTGAGGTCCTTGCCATTGAACAAGGGCTCCGGAGCGGTCCACACCTTTGGCATCGGGCGCTTGAGTTCGGGGGCGCGCACGGCCTCCAGTTTGGTATTGGTATTCTCTCCCTGCTTCTGGACGCCAGTCAGCTTGTCGCCGTCTGCGGTGAGATCCCAATCCGTCTCGGGGATCGTACGGCCGTTGCGTGCGGCGGCGGCATTCACCGTGACGATCAAATGGCCGTCCTCCACCTTCGCTGAGACAATCGGTCGCACCGCGCCGCCCTGCGGCTGAATGCGGCCATCCAGCTTGCCGTCTTTCTCGGTAAGTTCCATCCATTGAGGCCAGGTGCGGGCGCCGTTAGTCACGGTGAAATCCCAACGACCCAGAAATGGCTTGCTGGAGGTTTGGGCGAATACCGGCACAGCGAGGGCGCCGGCAACCAGGAATATGACGAGGTTTTTCATGCACGACCAGTTTATCCGAATTACACCGGCGGCCGCTCACTTCTTCGCCAGCACCTTGCCATACTCGGCGCTGAGTTGCTGTCCCACCTGCGCGATCACCGTCAGGGCGGCGGTACCTTGCTGTAGCTGAAGCTTGATCGCACGAAGTTCGCTATCGGGAACCTTTTCCGGACCGTCTTTCAGGCTGGCCAGCATCCCCACGCCCTTCTGCACATCGTTGATCTCGTCGTTCTGAAGGCGCTCGTACAGGTCCTGGAGCTTGTAAACCTCGGCGAACCGTTTCACCGTGCCGTACTCCATATAGGCGAGCGCCCCCACCGATGACGCAGTGGTCCAACTGGCGGAGTTCAGAGTGGGACCGGAAAAACCCAGCCCGATGGTCAACTCACGGAGATGCTGATGAGCCAGTAGCTGGTCAACGACCCTGATGTCGTCGTCCCGCTGCTTTTGAATCTTGTCGAGCCCGGTCAGGTGATTGTCGAGTTCCCGCTTGTTGTCGGCAATCTCGGTCGTCATATTCGCCTTGGCTTCTTCGGCCAGTTCGTGGTGATGGTAAGCCTCTACGGATTGTTCCAGGGCAAGCGCGATCAGGATGCCTACGGTCACCATCGACAGGTGCACCAGGAATTCCCTGAACGAGAGGATGGGCTCATGGGGAGCATGAATTTCCATAACGGAATGCTAACAGAACTAGTATATCGTTTCAATAAAACATGATCTAATAGTTCTGTTTCCTGTTATGCTTAGGCATGGCAGGCAAATCTAGGCGTTCCAAACTGGTTTTGTCGGATGAAGACCGGGCGGAATTAGAGCAGTTGTCGCGATCGCGCACA
>JARLGM010000146.1 GCA_031292755.1 Candidatus Sulfopaludibacter sp. | reverse complement strand
AGTAGATGTTGTTGTCGAGCGCGGCGGCGAGCTTGAGGCGCCAGCGATCGTCCGCAATTTCCTGGGCGAGCTCGACTTCCATGCCTCCGACGGGGGCCAGGGTTTGGTGGATGGTTTGGCAATGGGCCTTGTAGGCCACCTCGTCCTCGGGGGTGAGGATGAGGACCTGGCCTGTTAGTCCGTGCCGGTACGCGTTCAGGGCGCGAGGGTCGCGCGGTTTGGGTTCTATAAGTGGATCTTCCATAGATCTACCTCCAGTTACATTGAATCATGCCGAGTTAGGCATTCCGGAGGCGGGTGGGTGTAAGTGGTTCAATGTAGGCGGAAAAGAAGTAGTGAAACGGCGTGAATGGGATCATGCGGACGGCTCTGTGAGGCGGATCATGCAGTTGAGGGTTGAGTTGTGCGTACAAAGGGGCGGTGCGGGGAGTAATCCAGATGGAAGGGATGCAGCTCTTTGATCGGATACGGATGTGGCATCAGACAAGGAGTCAACGCGGCGAGCATCGTTGTACGGCGGTCGAGTCATAACCTGCTCGACGAGTCGGTCAAAGGGTTCGATGCCGTTCCGGGTTTTGCAGCAGCCAAAGATCCTGGCATTGTGGACATCCAGGCCGTCGATTGAGGTCCAGGCCCCGCACCGAAAGTACTCGTGCTCTACCTGCATCGTGCCACGAGACCGGCAAGCGCGCGTAGGGTGTTTGCGCCGCCGGGCTTGAATGCTGGTTTGTCGTCCGCGGAGATCACGAACTCGTCATCTTGCAAAGGCTGGCCGTCCCATGTGCGGGCATACAGATCGAGAATTACCAAGGCCGAATGCGTCTTGATGCAACCAACGCCACAGCGTGCTGCCGCAGATAGAAGCCACCAAGCCGGACCGACAGACCTCGCGCGCCAGATCCGTGGTACTCCAGCGAGAAAGCGGCAAGTGGTGTGTGGCCGGGAGTTCGCAGACCCAAGCCTTGACCTGGACGGCCAGATCAGGGGGAAAAAGTCCGGGGACGACCCGGACGAGAGCGTTCTTCTAACCCAGTCAGGCGTTCAAGAAAGAAGCGTTTACGTCACTCCGATACGACGTCACGGCGGGTGTTCAGTCGCGCGGCAATTTCGCTGTTTTCCAATCCATCGGCAGCCATCAAGATGATTTTGGCGCGCTGGACCTGAAAATACAGCGACGTATATTTGGTGGCACGCCTGCGCAATTCGGCAGCTTCGGAAGCCGAGAGGCGAATCGAAAATGGGCTCGTTCCGGGCATAGTGTTACACCTATTCCAGAATCCCACAAGCGAGCCGCACACGCTTCAAATAATACGTCGGCGTATTTATGAAACAGTGTACTTAGCCAGGCCAGACCTTCGGAACACCGCGCCAGTCCTCGACCCGACCGGCCTGGATTGTTCAGTGACCCTGGCGAAAGCGAATTCGATTCCCATCGACGATCCACAACTCGCCGCTCGGATTCCGGCGCATCAGCGCTGTCGCTAACCGGCGAAGATACGCGAGCACTGTGGCTTTATCCTGGCGTTTGACCCGCAGGACGATAATCCCGGTGTGCTCGCCGGGCGGGTACGCCCGAATGTTCGCGAAGTCGAGGTTCAGGGTCACCAGAATTCGACCTTCCGACCGGCTCGCTGTCGCGACGGTTTCAGCCTTCGCCCCGGACAGGTTCTCATCGGCAACCGTATCCGCGACGAAACCGATGCTGCGCAAAATCCCGGCGGCCTCGGCCGGGAGGTTCTCATCGATTTTGAAGTTCACGCGGTAAGCTCGGCTGGCAGGTCGACGGAGCCCTCACGCGTCAGTTCCGCTGCGTATGCAAGAGCAGCGTCGATGTCCTCGGATTTTAGCGCAGGATAGCTGGCAAGAATCTCACTCCCGGGGACACCGGCGGCGACATTATCAAGGATGACAGAGACCATGATCCGGGTGCCCCGGACGCAAGCCTTTCCATGGCAGACGGCAGGGTCGACGCTGATGCGCTCCTTCCAGTTCTCCATCAACCTCATCATATCGCGTCATGGGCGGGCGCCGGGTTCCGGCGTTCCCACTCCCTACAAGCCGGCTTTGGTTCTTCGAACGCCTACCCGCGTAACTGTTGCCACGTATCCCCCTCAGTGAAGATATTTTCGGCAAGGCATTCAGCGCAATAGCCGCCGTCGGCCTCCTGGACGACCTCGAACACCAATTCTGCCATACCCAGATGATAGGGCATGGTTTCTGAGGCGTGGTCCGCCGGTTTCCCGATGGGAACGCGCTGGCTACTGGCGGCCGATGCGATCGATCTCGCTTTGGATCCATTCCTGTTCCAGAGAGGCCAGCGGCAGCGATAGAAAGAGAGCGATCCTGCGATCGAGGATGGTAAACGCTTCGAAGAAGGCGCGCTCCACCTGTTCCCGCGCGCCTGGCACCGCGGCGGGGTCGGGAACTCCCCAACGGGCGGTCAGCGGATGACCGGGCCACACCGGGCAGATTTCGCTCGCGGCCCGGTCGCACACGGTGAAGACAAAGTGAATCTGCGGTGCACCGGGCCTTGCAAACTCGTCCCAACTCTTGCTGCGGAGGCCGTCCGTGGTCATGCCTGCACCGGCGATTTGCCGGAGCGCCTCGGGGTGGACATGACCGGTGGGATGGCTGCCCGCGCTAAAGGCGGTGAAGTTCGGGAAGCCCTTTTGGTTCAGAATTGCTTCCGCCATTACCGAGCGCGCCGAGTTGCCGGTGCACAGGAACAAAATGTTGAAATGCCGTGCTGCTGGTGTCATCTTCCCCTCTCTGTGGTCAAAATGAGTCAAGCCGCCTGGTCGCGCAGGAATGCCCGGACCCGTTCGTGAAGCCGATCGCGAATCCGGCGAAACGCGGACAGGCGTTCGGTCTCGCTACCCTGGACAGCCGCGGGGTCTTCGAGGCTCCAGTGAAGCCGGGCGGCGCCCACGGGAAAGACGGGACAATTGTCGCGGGCGCTGTCGCAGACGGTCACCACGTAATCGAAGGACCGGCCCGAAAATTCGTCAACGGACTTGGATCGCTGCCCCGAAATGTCGATACCGATCTCCTGCATTACCGCGAGTGCTTCGGGGCGGACGGAGCTTGGCCTGGTGCCGGCGCTGAACACTTCGAAACGATCGCCGCCCGCAGAGCGAAACAGGCCTTCGCCCATCTGGCTGCGGGCGGAGTTACCGGTGCAAAGCACCAAGATGCTTTTCTTTATCATGTCAGCGGGCATCCTCCACTTCCGGAAACCAGTGCCGCGTCCGGTTACAGAACGAGCACACCGAAAGCATCACCGGAACTTCGATGAGGACGCCGACAACCGTTGCGAGGGCGGCTCCCGAGGCGGCCCCGAACAGTGCGATGGCAGTGGCCACGGCAAGCTCAAAGAAGTTACTGGCTCCAATCAGGGCACCCGGCGCTGCCACGGCATGACGGACCCGGAACAGCCGCATCAATCCATAAGTGAGCGAGGAATTGAAGTAAACCTGGAGAAGAATGGGAATAGCAATCAAGAGCACGTGAAATGGTTTCCCGGTGATGTTATCCGCCTGGAATGCGAAGATGAGCACCAACGTTGCCAGCAGCGCCAGCATACTGACCGGTGCGAAGCGCGGCAGCAGAGACTTCTCGAACCACTCCCGCCCGTGCGCGCGGGTAAACCAGGAGCGCAGGGCCGTACCGGCAGCCAGCGGGATGACGATAAAGATGCCGACGGCATACAACAACACCTGGAAGGGCACGTGCAAAGACGAAGCCCCGTTCACCAGAAACCGGACGATGGGCGCGAACAAAAACAGCATGATGAGGTCGTTGACCGACACCTGCACCAGCGTATAAGCGGGGTCGCCATCGGTGAGATAACTCCAAACGAAGACCATTGCGGTACACGGCGCCGCCGCCAGGATGATGCATCCGGCGATGTACTGGTCCGCGTCCGCCGGCGAAATCCAGGCCGAAAATACGTGCCGGAAAAACAGCCACGCGATCAGCGCCATGGAGAAGGGCTTGACCAGCCAGTTCACGAAGAGCGTCACCAGCAAGCCACGCGGCTTCCTGCCCACACTGCGGATGGAAGCGAAATCCACCTTCATCATCATTGGGACGATCATCAGCCAGATCAGCACCGCGATCGGAATATTGATTTGGCTTCCCGCGCCGAACTCCATGCTGCGCAGTTGGCCGGTCAGTGCGGGCACGGACTTGCCGGTGAGAACGCCGGCCAGCATGCACGCGCCCACCCAGAGGCTGAGATAGCGCTCGAAGAAATTGAGCCTTTTCGGCGTGACGGATCTTGCGACTGAGGCTTCTGTCATGTTATCCCCTGACCGTTTCCGCATGCGCCAGTTGGCGCAGCCGCTCCGGTCCCACCGGCTCCCAGGGCTCCCATCGGGCGACCACCATCCGCCGGGCGAACCGCTCCCGGACCTCGGTCAGGAAGGGTAACTCGCGCTCGCCCCGCTCCCTTAATACAGGATCGCGAAAGCCGTTTCCGGCGAAGCTCCGATTCACTACCCAGGCGAAGGGAGCGATGCCGGCGCGCGCCAGATCACTCTGTAACCGCGCCGCTTCGTGAACGGGAGTGGCTTCGGGCAGGGTTACCAGCAGGACGCGGGTGAACTCGGGGTCGCGCAGGCGGGGCAGGAGCCGGCGCACGGATTCCGGCAGATCGCTGACGGTTCGACTAACTTCCCGGTGATAGGCTTCGGCGGCATCCAGCAGCAGGATGGTATGTCCGGTAGGCGCAGTGTCCAGGATTACGAAGGCGCGCTCGCCTTCGGCCACGGTGCGCGCGAAGGCGCTGAAGACGGCGATTTCTTCGGTACAGGGCGAGCGCAGGTCTTCCGCAAGCAGCGCCATCCCTTGCGGGTCCAACTGCGGCGCCGCCTTGGCCATGACGGCTTGGGCATAGGCGCGGGTCTCGGCAGCGGGATCGATCCGGCTCACCGACAGATTCGGGACGGATTCGCCGACCGTTGCCGCGACGTGTGCGGCGGGGTCGGTCGTACTGAGGTGGACAGGATGGCCGCGCCGGGCCAGTTCCACGGCGATGGCCGAGGCGATGGTGGTCTTCCCGACGCCGCCTTTACCCATGGTCAACACCACACCGCGGCGCATTTTTTCCAGATCATCGATCAAGCCGGAAAGCGGCAGGTCCGGTTGGATTTTCTGCGGGCTCTCCCGCCCTTCCGGCCGGGAAACCGGGGGCACGCCGCTGAAAACGCGCCGCAGATTCTCCATGCCCATGGGAGCGTAAGGGAGAAGGGGCACCTGGGCGCATGGCAGGTTGGCAAGCCCGGCAGGCATCCCCGCGAGGGCTTCCCGGCCGCGGTCTTCCAAGGCGCATGCGGCGCTATCGCTGCGATCGTGCGCGACAAAGATACCGTTGAGCAACAGCCGCTGATTGGTGACGCCGATCTCCGCCAACTCACCGCTCGAACGATGCGCCTCGGCCAGCGCCGAGCGTTCCGGACGGCTGACCAGAAACAGAGTGGTGACAGCGGAATCGGTGAGGGCCTTCAGGCTGGAATCGTACAGGGACCTTTGCGTTTCGAGCCCCGACAGAGGCCCCAGGCACGAGGCGCCGGTGGTGTTTCCGGCGATGAAACCGGTCCAGGCCGCCGGGAGTTTCAAGAGGCGGAGGGTGTGCCCGGTGGGAGCCGTATCGAAGATGATGTGATGGAATCCCGCGGTTGCGTGGGCATCGCCAAGCAGTTTGGTGAATTCGTCGAAGGCGGCGATTTCGACCGTGCATGCGCCGGATAGTTGCTCTTCCATACTGGCGATGGAGGCGTCCGGGAGCACTCCGCGGTAGGGGCCGACGACGCGTTCCCGATAGGCGCGGGCCGCCGCTTCCGGCTCGATGTTCAAGGCCGACAGGCCTTCCGCGCCGGGAATCGGGGTGGGCGCGCCGGACAGAGGAACTCCCAAAACTTCGTCGAGATTGGATGCCGGGTCCGTGCTGACCAGCAGGACTCTCTTACCCTGGCCGGCTAGCGACACCGCCGCCGCACACGCCAGGGAAGTTTTGCCTACTCCTCCTTTGCCGGTGAAGAAGAGGATGCGCGTCGCTTGTTCGAGAAAATCGGTCATTTGCGCACCTAGCAGCAGCGGGGCTGGATCACCGGCAGGGTCGCGGCCGGAGACGCTTCGGGCTCCACGCCCGTGAGACGCGCCAGGTCCTGACGATTCGGGTAGCATCCCTGACTGATGACCGCGCCGTTCAGCAGGATCAGAGGGAGACAGAGATTCCCGTGCTCGGTGAGAGCCGCCTTGACAATTTCGTTGGCGGCGAAGGCCTGCGGCTGTTGGGCCAGGTTATAACGCTCGACGGCGATTCTCTGGTTTGCCAGCCAGTGCAGATCGGCGGCAAAGCGTAGCAGCACGGGGTCGACATTCGGTCCGCACACTCCCGTGGAACAACAGAGCGGAGGATCGAAGACTTCAACTCGGGTCATGGGCAAGCTCCTGTTTCGTAAATCGACGATTAACGATGTTTGGGGCATAAAAAAGATGGCCTCTAGATGATGGCGACGAAAGCCTTGAGCCGGCGCAGGCCGTCGAAATTGATGCAGTAACCGACACGCGGTCCATCCTGGGAACTCCGCACGAGTCCAGCTTCCTTCAGAATGCGGAGGTGCTCGGACACGGTGGATTGCGCAAGGGGAAGTTCATCCACAATCTGGCTGCAAACGCGCGCTTCCTTGCGGGAGAGCATCCGCAGGATACGGACGCGGGCAGGATGACCGATGGCCTTGGCCAGTTTAGCGAGTTCCTCGTCCGCCTCGACGCTCTCGAGAGCGAGGAGGGTCAGTTCGGAAGGCGCGGGTTCCGGCGGGCAGCACAGGCCGGGCTGAGAGGATTTCGAAGCCATTTGATCGTCATTTAACGATAGCGCGAAAACGGGGCGCGGGTCAAGCCGGAAAAAAGCTTGACAGATTCGTTATTTCTATTATTATCGAAATATGGAGACGGATGTGCAACGGTACGCGGCGATGCTGGCGGCGATGGGTACGGAGCCCCGGCTGCGGATCATGCGGCTGTTGCTGTCGGCACATCCACAGGGGATGGTTGTGGGCGAGATCGGATCCGAGTTGGGAATGCCCGGCTCCTCTCTCTCTCATCACCTGGATAAGTTGAAGAACGAAGGTCTGGTCGTGGTAAAGCGGGAGAGCACTTTCCTGCGGTACTCCGCGAACACGACGACGCTGCAGGATCTGCTGGGCTTTCTTTATGCGGAGTGCTGTACGCGGAATCAGGCGATCGAGCCGCAGGCTATTGTCCAGATCGGCAAATAGCGTTGGAGAAAAAGACATGAATACAACCGATATCAAAGAAGCCGTGCGAGAGAGATATGGGGAGGCTGCGAGGCGTGTGCAGTCGGGTAAGACGTCCTGTTGCGGCTCGGGTTCGTCCGTTGCCGGGGAATGTGACCCGATCACCTCGAAGCTGTACAGCGAGGAGGAGAGCGGAGGAGTTCCGGAACAAGCCTTGCAGGCGTCACTGGGCTGTGGCAATCCGACCGCTTTGGCCAGGCTGAACCCTGGGGAAACGGTGCTGGATCTGGGCTCCGGCGGCGGGATCGACGTCCTGCTATCGGCACGCAGAGTGGGGCCCACGGGCAAAGCATACGGCCTGGATATGACCGATGACATGCTGGCGCTGGCTCGCGAGAACCAGAAAAAGGCGGGCGTCGACAATGTGGAATTCCTTAAGGGCGAGATAGAGAACATTCCGCTGCCGGACAATTCCGTGGACGTGATCATCTCGAACTGTGTGATCAATCTGTCCGCGGACAAGGACCGGGTGTTGCGTGAGGCGTTTCGCGTGTTGAAGCCGGGCGGGCGTTTTGCGGTTTCCGACGTAGTGATTCGCGGCGAGATGCCGGCGGAGATTCGGAAGAGCGTCGAGTTGTGGATCGGTTGCTTAGCAGGCGCACTGCGGGACACCGAGTACACGCGCAAACTGAATGCGGCGGGGTTCCAGGCGATCGAGATCGAACCGACGCGTATTTATACTGCCGAAGACGCACGGCGGCCCCTCAGCGCCCAGGGAATCGACGTGACATCCATAGCTTCCGAGGTGGACGGCAAGTTTATGAGCGCCTTCGTGCGGGCAACTAAGCCGGCGTCGTGTTGTGGACCGGCGTGCTGCGGCGGGGCGAAATAGCTAGTGTAGTGTCCAAGAATTAACTGGACAGATCGAGTTCTGGATTTCGCCTAAAAGATCTACGTTCATCTACGGCCAATATAGGTTTTTGGGATTTTTCTGCCGAAGAACGATATAGGCCGCAGATGAACGCAGATCAACGCAGATAACGCAGACCTGAATTGTTTAAGCGAGAAGGTGCTTGGCGCCTCCGGTAGCGGCGGGGACGTTTCGGCGCAGCGGCGCCTCTATCCGGGATTGACTCCACGAATCTCCTCGAAGAACGGGGTGCTTTGCCGATGCACGCACTCGGCAGCGTAGAGGTACATGGCGGCCGACCAGGTCTGCCAGTCCCGCCCGCTGGGGTGACCGGTCTGCGCCTGAATCCACTCGTTGAAGCCCCACTCCGCCTCGTTTTCGTGCCAGGGCTTCACTAGTGCAGTCAGCGCCAGAAGTTTCCGCCTCGCTAGTTCCATTTGCCCAGCGGCTACGCACGCCGCTACGTAGAATCCGCCCACGAATGGCCAGACGCCGCCGTTGTGATACTCACCGGGGCGGTTGAAACGTTGGTAGCGCGGCCGCCAATCGGCATGATGGGGTAGGATAAACGGGAACAGACAGGGCGGCAAATCCACTGCGAGTTCCTTCCGGAGGCGCATGGCATCGCACTCGGCCTCGACCCAGGCCACCAGCTCTCCTGCCCGATCGGGCGAAGCAATTCCCGTCAGGATCGCCAAGCTGTTGCCCAGCAGGTCGAAGCGGTCGCTGTTGAAGAGCTTGTAGGAATAGAGGGCGTAATAGGGCTTATCCGGCACCACAAGACCTTCATGTTCATGAGGGTTCTTGGCCTCGCCAAGCACCTCCAGGCGGTTCATCAGCCCGCGCAGCCGCCGGGCGGACTGGTGCTCGCCAAACAGCACGAGATACGCGTATACCAGCGCATTCACGTAGAGCCCGAAGCCCATCACGACCTGCTCATCCCGCCAGTCGCTGGTTGGCATCTGGGAAACCATCACCCTGTCGTCAGGACTCTGGTACTGCATCCACGTCAAGGCTTTCTGTGCCGCATCGTGAAGGAACTCCGGCCGATTGGCCGACCTTCTGTACAGTGCCAGGCCGAAGAGGAACAGAGGAGTGGTATCGCTGGCGCCGCGGTCGGCGGGATCGTGCGCGAGCGATGGGATGTGGCCGCGCGGCGTCTGATTTGCCGCCAGCGCCACCAGCGTGCGGCGCAGCGCGTCCGCAAGTTCGTCGTCGCCGGTGGCCAAAAAGCCCAGGGCGGAGATCATGAGGTCTCGCGTATAAGGCTCCGGATATCCCCACCCAGCGGTCCGGGGCAGTCCTTGAAAAGGCCCGCGCGCGTTATGATGCAGGACGTCGAGGGCTGCCGCCTTGGCCTGATCGATGAGGGCCAACGATGTCTTGTCCATTAACGAGGCCACCTTATGCCACCCCCAGGCGGCCGGACACGATCTCGACGAAGCGCCTGGCCACCTGGCGATAGTCGAACAGCTCGACAACGCGCTTGCGCCCCGCCTGTCCCATCCTCTCCCGCAGACCGCTGTCCCGCATAAGTGCCAGGAGGTATTTGGCAATGTCGGGCACACTGGCCCGGAATTCGGCTGTTCGCGGCACCGGAAACACGATGCGATGGCTATCGTCGATCCCGTGGCCTGCCCCGAATACCGCCTCGGCGATCTTCCTTTCCTCCGCCACCATCGCCAGGAATGCCGTTTCCCCGTGGACCATCGTGTCCAGAAATGCCATCGCATGGATCGCAATCACAGGCTTTGCGCAGGCGTTGGCCTCGACTTGAATCATACCGAAGCCCTCCAGCCGCGACGGCGCCGCATAGATATCGCAGGCGGCCAGCAAGTAAGGCATGAAATTGTGCGAGACCACGTTCGTGGAGTAAACGATCTTATGGCCGATGCCCAGATCCGCCGCCAGTTGCAGGTCGATCAGGTTTTGTTGGACGGTGCGCGGCTGAGGCCAAACCTTGCAGACATATCTCCAGCCGGGCGCTTCGGCATCGATCAGGGCCAGCGCCTGCATGACCTCCTGCGCGCCTTTGGATGCCGCGTCGCCGCCGGCAGTCAGGATCATGATCTGATCGTCAGCCACTCCCAGGGCCTCGCGGACCGATCGCACCTTGGGGTCATCGGGGCTATGCGGCGAGAAACTACCGGTGTCGCAACCTACCGGCAGCACCTCGATATTGTCACCCCTGATGCCATCTCTGATATAAGTCTCTTTCACCCAGTTGGAAGTGACCAGGATGAGGGGCAGAGCGTTCAGGACTTCTTGGTGCGCCGCGACATAACCATCCGCCAGGAGCCAAGGCACGCACTTCATCCCAAACTGCTGTGGGTGCAGGACCAGGTGCGGAATGTGGCCCCAGAACCCTATGCCGACCACCACGTCCGGCTGGAACCAGCGGTAATACCATTCCTTTTCCTGGGGCGATTCGAAATGGACCGGGTGGACATCTACCCCGATCTCACTTAAGCCCCTGCACAATAGCTCGCCCTGTGTCGCCAGGCCGGCAGCCGATGGCGGGTATTCGGTCAGCACCAGCACTTTCATTGTTTTTGCTCCCGCGGCGACGCGCGTTGGACTGCTGGCTGGGCCGAATCAAAGCACCAAAAACCTTCTTCTCGCGGAGTGGTCCGCGCTTCCCAACTGTCGGGACCGAATCCGTACAGGTCCGTAATCAGCCGGCGCTTTTCGAGCCAGATTTCGGCCGGCAACACGTCCCGCAGATCGGCATCCCCGCGAACCCGCGGCAAGTAGGCACGTCCTCCGTCCTCATAGGCAAACAGCCACAAGCGCCTGGTGTCGATGCCGCCCGATCGCCAAAGCTCGACGGCGGTCCGGCAGCACTCGGAATGCCGGCGGTGCCGCGTATACTCGCCCTGTGGCCCGTGGGTCAAAACCAGGTCGTAGCTGCTTCCGGCCAGCAGACGGACGATGGTTTCCCTAATTTGGCCCGCGGGCAGGGGCGCCTGGTCCGGCCCATCGTCCAGGTCCGCCATCTCTCCCTCCGCGCCCAATCGGTGAAGCACCTGGCGGAATTTTGGGGCACGGTCCGGGTCTGCCGCCCGGCACAATGTCACTATGCGCCAAAGGAACTCCGGGTGCGTCAGGATGTAACCGCCGCACCAGAGGGTCTCGTCGTCCGGATGGGCGACCACAACAACCGCCCGGGGCCGAGGGTGTGGGGTTAACTTATCGAGTGGGCTGGGTATCATTATGTCTTTAGGATGTCTTTAGGCTGGATTTCTTTTCGACCGGGCATTTCCGCAAGGCGGGATCGGTATGTGCCGGACGTGCAGAGGCTGCATCGGGAAGTGCGGGATTTGCGGTTGCGCCGGATGGGCTCCTCAACTATCGACGAGCGTCATATTTGACGGACCCAACTCCCGTGATTTCGGGGGCGCGCCGGTGGTTTGCCGGCTTCGCGCGGCGTTTGAGGCCCGGACAAGCCGCAAAGCTCGCACGGGAGGCGGGTCGTGAGCCGGGACGTACCCATCGCCGACCGAGGGGTGTCCGCCTCCGCGCTGCGCAAGAGCGGCCGCGCAAATCAGAACCGATAACCCGTAAATCCTCTCCGTATTCGTTGCTCCGGCGTAAGCACGAGCACGCGTTTGGCCAACTGCCGTTCGGCCCGGGCGACGCGCGGCGTCGCAACATCTAATGGTTTTTCGATGCTCCGACAAAGTCCAGCAGGGAACCAGCCCACTCGTCGACTTGCTTCCCGGCTTCCTCCGGCGTAACCCCGTATCTTTTCTGGATGCGCCCGACAAGATGCCCCTTGACTCCGGTGATTGCCTGCCAGTCATCATCGGTGAGTTTGTTCCAGTGCGCCCGTGCCGAACCTGCAAACTCATTCCACTGAGATTCGATTCGATCCCATTTCATATTTTCTACTCCTGCCTTGTCTCCTGCACGAGCCCGGCCAATTGGCCGGACCGGCATCGCCTCGGGGTTGGCGGGCTGTGTTGGGGCAGGGAAGACTGCGAATCGGCAGTTTTCGCATTTTCGAGCGCAGGTATTGCTTTTTTGGGCGTGGTTGACCGCCCGTGATCCCCGCTGCGTCAGGCTGCCGGTTATGGTGGCCCATGTCGTGCTGAAGACTGTGACGCGGCCGCACAAGAGGCACATCGGAGGATGATGCGGCCGCGGTTTCAATTGGCCTCGTGGGCGTGAAGCCACGAACCAGGACCTCGCTGAAGCACACCAGTAAAGACCGCACGGAGGCTTTTGTGGATAATCAGGTATCGATTCTGGGAGGCCTATGGTTCTCGTATGGTCTCGTGCTTTTAATCATGTTCGCCGCAGTTGCGCGAGCAGCAATTAAAGATGTCCGGCTGGCGAAAGCCGCGGCCAAAGCGAACTAGAATTTCCCTGGACAGAGCCCTTGGAAGGAACTCATGAGGACCTTTTCAGCTATAGCACTTACGAGAATAATTGTGCCGGCACTCCTTTTTGCGTTCTCTGTCTGCGCGCGTGACCGCAGCGCGCTGAACGGCACGTGGACCCTGGTCCCCGCCAAGAGCAATTTCGCCGGCCAGCCCGTCGTACAGACCGGAACCGTGACGATCAGCGACCGGGAAGGCATCATTATCGTCTCTCGCAGTTTCGTGTATGAAGGCGCGAGCGAGACCTTCTTTTACCACGACATTACCGACGCCGAGCAGAACGCCACGATTCATACCGGCAAGAATCTCAAGAGCAAAACCCGCTGGGACCACGACGTTCTGAAAGTCACAACCACGCAATCCGGAGCAGTTACCGTCGAAAGTTACACGCTGGCCGCGGATGGCACGATGACGGTCAGCGTTGTGAGGCCGGAACATAAGCCAATCACGCTCATTTTCCAACACAGGGACGACCCGCTACCGAAGTAGCCGCTGCGTCCAGTCTCCGGCGAGGCTGGTATGTGACGTGCAGGTTGAGATAGGAAGGAACCCGATAAAACGATGAACGAAAACACGAGTTCGCCAACTGAAGTATTGCATTCCGACAACCACGCTAAACTCACCGCGGAACAGATTGCGAAAGCCGTGGCGCGCAACAAGCGAGACCATGCCGGCGCCCCAGCCAAAGGCGCCGAGGGAAGTTCACCAAAGGTGAAGAAAAGCACTAAGAGCTAAGGGTACGTCACCGCACCGAGCGTGCCGGACTACGCGAACAACGGGCCCGGCGGCGATCGCTGGCGGTATGGAAATCAATCTGAGACTCGGGAGGAACATTGTGACTACACTAAACACATTGACGGAACAGGTGTCGGACCTTGGCAAAGAAGCCAAAGAGTCCATAGAGGGGCTGGGCCGCTCCGCTGAACGGAAGTTCGACGAGGCACGAGAAGGAACGAGGGATGCGCTTCATGCGGCCGCCAGTTCCGTTCGTAAAACAGGACGCCAGGGTTCCAGAGCACTCGACGACCTTACCGGGGGCACCGCAGATCGACTGGACGCTACGGCGTCATATGTCGAAGATCATGACCTGAGCGAAGTGGTCACGGGCTTGCGGAAGTTCGCCCGCCGGCACCTGACAGCCTCTCTGGCGGCCGCGGCGGCGGCCGGTCTATTTGCCGGAGTCGCTTTATGCCGGGCGACACACTCCAGCGAGAGAGCACGGAAGGACACGTAGCCTTCATTTGCCGGCGGCGGAGTGGCTATATACCTTGCTGAACTCCGCGCCCCAAAAGAATAGCTGGGCCGAGTAATATACCCATAGAAACACGACGATCGGTGAGCCGGCGGCGCTGTAAGGTGACCCGAAGCGGGCATGCGCGAAGTACAGGCGCATCAGCTCCTTCCCGAACATGAAGAGCAATGCGGTGATCATGGCTCCGGGTATGACATCCCTCCATCGCGATCTAACGTCCGGCACGACCTTGTAGAGGGATGCAAAGCCGACCGCAATTACGAGATACGACATCAGAAACGTGGCGGTTTGCGGCACGAAGATCCCCAGTGCCGCGATCCAAGCGTTCATAGCAAGAGAAACCAACAGCAGAAAGCCAGTTGCCAGCACCATCGCGAACGAATAGAAGCGATCCCTGATCAGACGAATGGCCGTCGCGGCATTGGTGCGGTCGGGAGGAAGCGAAACATGCCAGATTGTGTTCAAGGCTTCGTGCAGTTCCACAAAGAGGGATGAGGCGCCAAATAACAAAGTTATCAAGCCAAGCAAAGTGGCAGCCACTCCGGTTCTGGGTTCATGGGCGCCTTTGACGATTGCTTGAATGGTGCGTGCCACTTCAGGCCCGGCTATGCCTTGGATTTCCGACGCCAGCCGGCCTTGGGCGGCGTCTTGCCCCCAAACAAGCGCGGCCACGGCAACGACGATGACAATGATGGGAGCCAGCGACAGCAGCGCATAAAACGACACGGCAGCCCCAAGGCGCGGGGCATTATCGTCGATCCAATCGCTGGATGCCTGCCTGATCACTCGCGGCAAGTGCCGGAGGAGAGGCCATAAAGGTCCGGCGTGGGAACGCGAGGTATTTAACGCCAAGGGCTTCGACTCGACTCCCACTTTCAGGCCTCAAATCAGAAACAGGATACGCCGGGGCCGGTTGTTCATGCGCCGGGAGTTGCCGCGTCCGCCTCCTCACGCTGTATGGAGAGCCGGCTTTGCAGCGTGCGGAGGCTGATTCCCAACATCTCCGCGGCCAGCTTCCGATTGCCACGAACGTGTTCGAGAGTAAGTTTGATATATGCCTCCTCCAGCTTGGCGAGGGGCTGGCCGGGCAGGAGCAGTGTAGATCCCTCATGGCCTGGCGATGGCCGCGTATGGGAATCGGAACTTACACTGAACGCGGGGGAAGGAAGATTCGCCAGTCCGATGGAGCCCTCACCCGCCATAATAGCGGCGCGCTCCAGAACATTACGCAGTTCCCGCACGTTACCCGGCCAATCATAGCGTTGAAAAAGATCCAGCACTTCGGCGTCGACCCCGGCGATGCGTGTGCCGTGCTTTTTGTTCAGATTCTGCAGGATGACTTCCGAGATCGGCGGGATATCTTCTTTGTGTTCGCGCAGCGTCGGGACTACGATCTGGAACACGCTCAGTCGGTAGTACAGTTCTTCGCGCAAATGCGTTCCGGCTGCCTGACTGGTGGCAGCGAGGATGCGAACGTCAACGGGAATTTCCCGCTTACCGCCAAGGCGCCGAACTCGTAAGTCCTCGAGAACGCGCAGCAGCTTTGGTTGAGTAGCCCGCGGCATCTCGCCGATCTCATCGAGGAAAAGAGTGCCCCCCTCGGCCTGCTCAAAGCAGCCGGCGGAGCGCTCCATGGCTCCGGTAAACGCGCCTTTCTCGTGACCGAACAGCTCGCTCTCCACCAGGGTCTCGGGTAAGGCGGCGGCATTGATCGCGACGAATGGCCCGTCACGGCGGGGGCTGCACGCATGAATCTCCCGGGCAACCAACTCCTTCCCGGTGCCACTCTCTCCACAAATCAATACGGGTGCGGAAGTGGGCGCTACCTGTCTGATGAGGGAGAAGATTTGGTGCATCCCCGGAGAGGTTCCAACGAGATTTCCGAGTATGCCGCGAAGGCTGAGGTCGCGCTGAAGTCCCTCGGCTCTTTGCAGGCTTCTCTTGTAGCGAATCGCGCGTTCCAGCAAGGCCTTGAAGGCGTGAGGTTCCACCGGCTTTTCCAGGAACCAGAATGCCTTCAGATCATGGACCGCGGACAGAGCCTTTTCCATGCTGCCGAAGCCGGTTACCGCGATTGCCGGAATGTGATTGCCGCGTTCCTGGAGGCGCCGAAGCAGTTCAAAGCCGTCCATGCGGGGCATGACCAGGTCGGCAACGATGACGTCTGCGTTGAAGGCGGCAAGCCGTTCCAGCGCTTCCTGCCCATCGGATGCGACCTGCGTTTCAAAGTTGCAGCCGGAAAGCATCGCAACCAAGGCGGTGCACTGGCGTTCCTCATCGTCAACGATCAGGATCCGGCCCGAAACCGCAAGCTGACGGCTCATCATATTAAATTCTAGCAAGCCGAGGCGCAGCCGGCGCCTGGTTTCGCATTGCCATCGCCGGCTTGCTGAACGAAGCTGAGAATATCGAAGCGCTTCAGTTCACGATCCGGGAAGAAACTGTTGACCGCATCCTGCTCATCGTCGAAGAACTCAAAGGCAATGGCCAGCCTGGTCAACAGGAAGAGTTTGAGGTGCGATCGATTGAGGTTCAGCAGCGCCAACCCACCGCCGCTCCTGCGCAGCCTGGCGAGTCCAAACACCAACGTCCCCAATCCGGTGCTGTCAATTTCCGTGACGTCTTTCAGGTTCAAAACGATGTTGACCTTGCCGGATTCATGCAGTGCCGTCAGCCTGTCACGCAGTTCCAGATCTCCGTGACCCAATGTCAGCGGGCCTTTCAGGTCCAGAATGACGATGCCTTCGCGTTCCCGCTCTTCGATGTGGAGGCTCATATCAAATTTTTCGGCGCAGTATCTTCCGTTTGAAGTCCGGCCAGAACTCGGAGCCGAGATTACTGGCGAAATCGAACCCCAGTTGCAGAGTGCCTTCGGCAAATCCAAGGCCCACCGTGTTGAGCCGGTCCGGATACCACTGGTTGGAAAGATAGGCTGCTCCGTAAGCGCTGCCGAAGCGCCAAACGGACAGCGTCTCGGTTCCCTTATCCGTGTGCGTAAGAATCATGCTCCGGAACGCATGGCCGGTACGGCGCCAGAACCCGCCGCCGGCGGAACGGAAATAGCGGGGATCCTGGTGCAGGCCTGAATCCAGGCCAAAAGCGAGAGCACTGTGGATCCCGGAGCAGGCGACGGAAGACCCAAAGCGCTTACCGTAGCCGGACTCGCCTTGACCCCATTCCGGCGGCGTACCGGCTCCCTGAAGGATTCCGGCATACGCCGCATTTCCGACAAGCGCCAGCGGACCGACGGATTGGTTGAGGTGGTAGGTGAGTTTGTCGTTCAACCCCAGCGCCGTGAACGGCTGGGCGAGTCCGCTAACGGGAAGCGCAAGGACTATGCCGACGATGAGTTCAAAACGCATGGGCCGAGGCTCCTTACTTTCGACGATAGGGTTTATGCAGGCCGTCCCGGTCAGTTCAGAAACCTGTAACTCGTGACGCGGCTCCACAATCCGACCGCCTGCAGGACCCAAACCGCAACTGCCACCACAACGACGACGTTCAGAATCGTCTTGATGCTGGAAGCCATCGGAATGAAGTTGTTGATCAGCCACAAAGCGACGCCGACCACGATCAGCGCCACGACGATGTTTATCAAGGGCATTTTCTTACGCTCCTAAAACGTTCCAATTGAATCGGCTGCCCGCGGCCGGACTAAGGGTAGCCGCGTCCCTGAATCAGGCGGATTGCCACGACTACCACCGCGGCGGCCAGCAGGATTCTTCCCCATGCGTTACTGCAAGCGCTGGTCCAATGCGACGAACTGAGGCACCTGCGGTGCTTCGGAGCCATCGGGCACGCCGGTGGACCCGGTAGTTCCGGCAGCGAAAGTGCAGATTCTGCGTCAAATCCGGCAGTTGCTGCATGTGAAACACCAGAATGCGGCGAGGATTTGCCAATCCGCATCGCCGGCCATACGCTGCTTTGAAACCCGCGCCCGCGAATCGCTTTGGCCTTGTTCGTGCAGCAATGACGATGCTTGAAAAAACAAAAGGCCAGACTGTCACGGAGCGACGGGCTTTCTTCGCCTACGCAGGAAACCCTGAACGAGCACCGCCGGCTGAAGACTTCCAGTTGGAAACACCTCCGAAATACCCGGCTGCTGGTAATCCTGTCTTCGCCGCTGATTTATGTATGTGTGCTGCCCTTTTTGCTTCTTGACGCAGCCGTTGCCGTTTATCAGCTCATTTGCTTTCCGATTTATGGAATTCCCAAAGTCCGGAGAAAAGACTATCTGGTTTTCGACCGGGGCCGGCTGGCCTATCTCAATACGATCGAGAAGGCGGGCTGCATTTATTGCTCGTACGCCAACGGATTGCTCGGGCTGGTAACGGAGATTGCCGCGCGAAGCGAGCAATACTTTTGTCCGATTAAGCATGCCCATTTATTGGCGCACCCGCACTCCCGATACGCGAAGTTCCTGCCATACGGAGACGCGCGCGCTTATAGGGCGCAGTCAGACGCTGTAGCCCGCGAGTATAGCGATCTCGATTCACGAGTCAAATGAACTTCGCCGGCAGCAATAGGACCAGAAAGTAGATGTCAGTGCGAATTCCGCGGGATGCTCAGGCACCCGTAATGGCAGTTCCGAATAGCGCCCCGACGCCGGAAGTCACAGCCATGGCTAAAGCGCCCCAAAATGTGACACGCATGGCTCCCCGAATCACACCCGCGCCCCCGGCGTGTGCCGCCAACCCTCCCAGAAGGGCGAGGAACAGCAGTGACGTTCCGGAAACAAGGACGATC
This sequence comes from Candidatus Sulfopaludibacter sp., assembly GCA_031292755.1. GTDB lineage: Bacteria > Acidobacteriota > Terriglobia > Bryobacterales > Bryobacteraceae > Sulfopaludibacter. The sequence continues at coordinate 1,011 of JARLGM010000146.1, read as the reverse complement.
AAAACCGAAACCGGAGCCATGGCTGTGACCGCGAGGGGCAGGGCCGCTCCGACGACGAAGCTGGCGGCCGACGCCAACGCGGCCTGAATCGGACGCGCACGCAGGCCCGGTGAGATCCCGAGTTCGTCGCGGGCATGGGCGCCCAGAGCGTCGTGAGCCATCAGTTGACCGGCAACCTGTTTGGCGAGCGCGGGATCGAGCCCGCGGCCGGCGTAGATCGCCGTCAGTTCCCGGCGCTCGCCCTCGATGTCGGACTTCAGCTCCGCACGTTCCAGCTTGAGGTCGGCCTGCTCGGTGTCCTTCTGAGAGTGCACGGATACGTATTCACCGGCTGCCATCGACATTGCGCCGGCGACGAGACCGGCAACTCCGGCCACGACTACGCTGCTGTGAGCCGCGTGCGAAGCTGCGACACCGAGCACCAGACTGGCCGTCGATAGGATGCCATCGTTCGCGCCCAATACTGCCGCGCGCAGCCAGCCAATGCGTCCGGTGCGGTGCCGTTCCGTCCGGGTTTGGAGTACAGGCATGCCCGGTTACAGTTCCACCGAGATTGCCAGTCTGACGTCCGGATACCTGCGGTCGCAAAGGTAGTACCCATCATCGTAGTCGATGTAAACGTCGTCGGTCGCGTACCAGTCTTCCGGCCAGTATTCCGGGTAAGGATCCAAGAGCAGGAACGAAAAGCCGGCGTACTCGAAACGAGGGTACCCCATGTACATGATGGGCATGCTGCGAAGCCGGAACCAGTGTTGACTTCCGAAATTGATGCCGAACGTGTACTGCGGAATGTAGTATCCACCATAGCCTCCCCGTTGCGCCCAGGTGCGATGCTGGCTGCCCCAATGTTGAGCGCGATCCTGCTGCCATGTGCTCTGTCCCTGCCAGGCGCCGTCTCGTTGCCATCCCCGCTGCTGTTGCCAGGCGACTGCCTGCACTCGTGTGCGGTTGGGTTGCTGCTGCTGCGGCTGCCGGGCCTGTTGCTGTTGAGCGGGCTGCGCGCGTTGCTGT
>JARLGM010000145.1 GCA_031292755.1 Candidatus Sulfopaludibacter sp. | reverse complement strand
ATGGTCAGCTCCGGAATGTGCATCCGCTCCACCACCTGCTTCATGATTTCGATCGGGCACGGCGCTCCCGCCATCACTCCCGTGCGCAGGCTGGTCAGGTCGAACCGGCCAAACTCCGGATAGCCCAACTCGGCGATGAACATCGTCGGCACGCCGTACAGCGCGGTGGCCCGCTCCCGGTGCACCGCCTCCAGCGTCGCCAGCGCGTCGAACTGCGCACTCGGCAAAATCAGCGCCGCGCCCGAAACCACCGACACCATAGATCCGATCACCGATCCGAAACAGTGATACAACGGCACCGGCGCGCAGATGCGGTCCCGCTCCGTGGCATGCAGTCCCCGCCCCATCGCCATGCCGTTGTTCAGCAGGTTGTGGTGCGACAGCATCACACCCTTGGGCGAACCCGTCGTGCCGCTGGTGTATTGGATGTTCGCCACATCGTGCGGACCCGCCGCGTCCCCCGGATAGTCGCGTCCGCCGTCCAGCATCTCCTGCCACGAGCGATCGCCCAGCCACACCACGTGTTCCAGCGGCAGCGCATCGCCATTGCGCGATTCCGCCAGAATCGCCCCGTAGTCGGCCCGCGCGTCCCGCGCCCGCAGAAACAGCGCCCGCATCCGCGACTTGCGCAGCACATACCGCAACTCGTGCGAGCGGTACGCTGGATTCACATTCACCAGCACCACTCCGGCCCGCGCCGCGGCATACTGCAGCAGCACCCACTCCACGCAGTTGCTCGCCCAGATGCCCGCGCGGTCGCCCGGCCCCAGGCCCAGCCCCGCCAGGCCGCGCGCCGCGCGCGTGACTTCCTGGTCCAGTGCGGCCCATGTGAACCGCGCATTCTGGTGCGAAACGATCAGCCCATCCCGCTCCGGAAATCTCGCGGCGGTATCGGCCAGCGCCTGCGAAATCGTCTTTTCGATCAGGGGCAGCTCGGCCCCTCGGATATAACTCAAAGAGTCCACGGAACCGCTAGTGTAACGCCATGTGCCACCATAAAAACACGTGCACCTGCCCATCGATTCCCTGCTCCCCGACATCCTCACACACCTGCGGCGCGAGCCCAACCTGGTCATCGAAGCTCCACCCGGAGCCGGCAAGACCACCCGTGTCCCACCCGCCCTGCTGGATCTCGATAGCCGCGACGTCCTGGTCCTCGAACCCCGCCGCCTGGCCGCACGCCTGGCCGCCCGCTTCGTATCCGCCGAACGCCGCGAACCCGTCGGCGCCACTGTAGGCTACCAGGTCCGCTTCGAAGATGTCTCCGGCCCCGCCACGCGGCTGCGCTTTCTCACCGAAGGCGTCCTCACCCGCCGCCTCCTCAGCGATCCGCGCCTCGATCGCACCGCCGCCGTCGTCCTCGATGAATTTCACGAACGTCACCTCGAAGGTGATCTCGCGCTCGCCCTGCTCCACCGTCTTCAGCGCACCAGCCGCCCCGACCTCCGTCTCATCGTCATGTCCGCCACGCTCGATGCCGCGCCCATCGCTGCGTACCTCGGCGGCGCGCGCGTCCTGCGCTCCATGGGACGCCAGTATCCCCTCGAAATCGAGTACACTCCGCACTCCGCCGCGCCGCTCGATCAGCAGACGGCCGCCGCCGTCGAGCGGGCGCTTGCCGGAGATTCCCGCGGCCACATGCTCGTCTTCCTGCCCGGCGCCGCCGAAATCCGCCGCGCGCAATCCGCGTGCGCCCACGTAGCCCAGCGCGCCGGCCTACTGATCCTGCCGCTCCACGGCGATCAATCGCCCGAGGAGCAGGACCGCGCCGTCGCCCCCGGCGATCGCCGCAAAATCATCCTCGCCACCAACGTCGCCGAAAGCTCCATCACCATCGAAGGCGTCAGCGTCGTGATCGATAGCGGCCTCGCTCGCGTGGCCGGCCATTCGCCCTGGTCCGGACTGCCCACTCTCTCCGTCTCGCGCGTCAGCCAGGCCTCCGCCAATCAACGCGCGGGACGCGCCGGGCGCACCGGCCCCGGACGCGCCATCCGCCTCTACCCCCTTGAGGATTTCGTCCGCCGCCCCGCCCAGGACACGCCCGAAATCGCCCGCGCCGATCTCGCCCCCGCCGCGCTGCTCCTCCACGCCCTTTCGCTCCCCGGTCTCGCCGCCGTCGAGTGGCTCGACGCTCCACCCGCCGCGCACATCGCCCACGCCGAAGACCTGCTCGGCCAGCTCGGCGCCTTCGGTCCCACCGGCCGCGAGATGGCCCGCTACCCGCTCCATCCGCGTCTCTCCCGCCTCATCGTCGAGGCGCGCCGCCGCCACGTGGCCGAAGATGGATGCACCATCGCCGCTCTCCTTAACGCCGGCGAGCGCTTGCCCGCGCGCCCGCTCCACGCCACCCGCAGCGACCTGCTCGCACTCATGGAAGGCCCGTGGGAACCGCGCACTTCCCAGATCCTCCGCCAGATCCGCCGCATCGTCGAACCCCCGCGCCAGACGCGCCGGGACGAAGACGCCCTCCTCCTCTCCCTGCTCGCCGCCTTCCCCGACCGTGTCGCCAAGCGCCGCGCCGCCGCCGACCTGCAACTGGCCGCCGGCGGAGCCGCCCAGCTTGCCCCCTCCAGCACCGTCACCGAAGCGCCCTTCCTCATCGCCGTCGAAGCCGAAGAGCGCAGCGACCAGAAGATGCCCCTCGTGCGCCTCGCCAGTGCCATCCAGCCTGAATGGTTGATCGATCTCTTTCCCGGCCGCATCCGCGAACTCTCCCGCGTGCAGTGGAACCGCGCGGCCCGCCGTGTCGAAGCCTTCAGCGCCCTCATGTTCGGCGAAATCGCCATCCAGGAAAGCCGCGGCGATGCCGATCCGGAAGCCGCAGCCGCCCTGCTGGCGGAAAAAGCGCGCGAAGCCGGATTCACCGGGACCGATGAGGTCCAGGCATTCCTCGCCCGCGCCCGCTTCGCCGAACCCTACGGCGGACCTCCCGCCGCCCACCTCCCCGAAGCCGCCCTGCGCGCTCTCTCCTACGGCCTCAAAAGCCTCGGCGAACTGGAAGCCGCGGCCAAAGAGGGTGGTCTCCTCCGCGAGATGGAGCGCAACCTCCCCGCCCCCGCCCGCCGCGCATTAGACGAGATTGCGCCGGACCGTCTCCGCCTCCCCGGCGGCCGTCAGCTCAAGGTGCATTACGAAGACAACCAGCCTCCCTGGATCGCTTCCCGCCTGCAAGACTTTTTTGGCATGACGGAAACCCCAGCGGTCGCTCGCGGAGCCGTCCCCGTAGTGGTCCGCCTGCTTGCCCCCAATCAGCGCCCGGTCCAACTCACCACCGACCTCGCCGGCTTCTGGCAGCGGCTCTACCCGCAAATCCGCAAGGAACTCTCCCGCCGCTACCCCAAACACAAATGGCCCTAAATCGTCTTCACACCACACTTACTCAACCCCATCAGCAACTTACACAAATTCCCCTAAGTCGCCATGTTACTCATGAAAGCGAAAGGGGGACACTTATGTCTCCGGAACAGACCGAACAGACGACGACACTCGAAACCAGGCCGCGTGACAAACGCGCCTTCAATGCCTACCGCCATGGCCTGACAGGCCATGTCCTCGTCATCGCGCCGTCCGATGAACAGCCCTACAAAGATCACTGTCAGGGCATTCACCAGTACTTCGCGCCCGTAGGCGGCATGGAAGTCGATCTCGTCCAGCAGATCGCCGATGACCGGTGGCGCCTGAAGCGCGCCTGCGCTATGGAAAGCGCCGTCGTCGTCCGCGGCCTCAACCAACCCGACGATGCCCAATCCGGCAATGAGCAAGTCGATGTCGCCCTCGCCATGGGCCGCGTCTGGGGCGAGCAGAAAAAGGACCTCAATCTCCTCAGCCTCTACGAAAGCCGCATCCAGCGCCGCATCGAAAAGAACATCGCCCTCATCCGCCAACTCCAGCAGGACCGCCGGGCCATCCTCGATCAAATCGTCGAAGAAGCCGCTATCTTAGGCGAAACATACGACTTTCCCCCAGAAGCCCTCCCCCCGAATTTTGTTTATTCGAAGCCCCAAATCCAGCGAATGGCCGCCCACTACCGCCGCCTCGAAGCCGTCAGAAAACCCACCCGGAGGGCCGCCTAAAGCCCAAAAACACCGCGCGAAGCGCCACTAATCCCCGGCCCCCGACCGCTGCGCTAAAATACCCGGCTCGGACGGTACCCCGGCCGCACCTGCACACGCAGTTTCTTGCCCGGGTCGTTCACCAGTTCCACCGAGATCTTACGGAAGCCGTCATTGGGATTCGGCTGCGGATAGTAAGTAATGGTGTAACTGTTGATCATATCCTCGCGGATATTCTCGAATGCTTCCACCTGCTTCTGCCAGGTGCGCGCCCAGTAGGCCTTGCCTCCCGTGCGCTGCGCCAGCCGCCGGAAGACGCCGCTTGAAATGGGGTCCTTGTTGACTTCGGCCGTGGAGATCACGTAAATCGGAATGCCCTCGTCCTCCGCCACCGCGCGCACGTCGTCCGGCGCCACCATGCTGGCGTTGTCCGGGCCGTTGGAGAACACAATCACCACTTTGCGGCCCGGCACCTTGGCCGCATCCCGCAAGGTCAATAGCAGCGCGTTGTACAGCGCCGTATCGTCGCCCGCCACTGAAGAGCGCAGGCCGTTGATCGCCTCGGCATGTTCGCGCGTCAGCGGCGCCGCGCGGGAGAGATTGCGGCTGAACGTGTAAACCGCCACCGAATCGGCATGATCCATGCCGCGCACAAAATCCGCGATGGCGTCCTCCGCGTACACGAAGCCGCGGTACATAAAGTTGCTGGTGTCGAAAAGTAAGAAGACGTTGGTTCCGGTGAGCGCGTCGGGCTTGTCCATCCCCGGCACGGTTTCCTTCCCGGCTTCCAGCATCGGGCGGGTCGTGCCGTCGGCATTGACCGCCATCGGTGGATTCGCGCCCTCGGCGAAGGTCGAGAGCTTTTCCAGAATGCCATCCTCGTAGATGCGAAAATCGGTCGGCTTCATGCCGTTGATGTAGCGATTCTTACTGTCGGTGACCTGAAAGTTCAGAACCACCATGTCCACTTTTACCCGGAAAATCGGCCGCTGATTGTCCTGGGCGTGCAGAAGCAGCCCCCCCGCCGTGGCGCCAAAAAACCCTCGTCGCGTGATTTTCATGATCTCTTACCGGTCACTTAATATTGAAAACCTACCTTCTGCTCAGCCGCCATATCCGCCCGCACGTGCTTGCGGACATCATCCCCCACCAGCCGCAGCGACTTCAACACCGCCGGCCAGTCCTCCAGATGGGAAGCGAAAATATGCTCTACCAGTTGTTGCGTCCACTCCGGAATCCGCACGTTGAGCTGCGCCGGCGAAATGCTCACTTCGTCCGCCAGACCGGCCCAATACAGTGTATTGGACTCCCAGCTCTCAGCCATGATCCGGCTGGAATACCCCATCAACGTCGGGAAGGTCCGCAGGTTCAGCAACTCCGGTTCATAGGAATTGGCGAGCGTGGGCTTCGGCGTGCCGAACGCCCGGGAGATGGCGCTGTAATTGACCTCCTTGGAATTCGCCTGGCCCATTTGCTGCAATTCGGCCAGCACGCACGAAGAATCGCCTCTCCGTTTCGGCGCCAGGTCACGCGCTATGTTGAACAGCTCCGAAGGAGTCACCCGGTCTACCGCCTCCTTCACGTTCCCCGCTTCCAGCAGCCGGCGCACCTGGTTGGTGCGCGCCGGAATGGCGTGCAGCCCCAGCGCGGCCAGCACCTCGGTGCGAACCTCCGCATCCAGCGCGGCTTCGGCCAGCAGTTCCCGGCCGTATTCCAGGTGCAGACCCACCCAGTGAATTTGCGCCGGCGAAACGTCCCACCACCTCGGTATCTTGGCGCTCAGAATCATCTGCGGCACCAGGTCGCCCCAGATCAGCGCCTGCGTTTGCGTCGGCACCAGGAAGTTCTGCTCGGCCTCGGCCAGCGCGTACGGCAGCGTCGAGAGCGACCCCACCAGCCGCCCGCCGCCATTCGAAGGCCACCCCGTTCCGTACATCTCCGTCGGCGCCCACGTCCGCGATTGGCCTTCGCCTCCTACAAAATCGTGGCCGCGCACAAACACCGGATTGGTGTACAGAATCTGCGCCCCCGGCGGAGCATAGTAGGCATAGTTGAACGCCAGCAGGGTGTCGCGCAGCAGCGGAGCCAACTGGCCGGTTATTTCTTTCAACTTGACCGGGTCGCCCGCGGCCCGCTCCACGGCCAGCCGGATGTTCACCCGGCGCTCCGCATCCAGGTGCTTCTCGGTCCAATAGCCGAACCCCATCGCGTTCTTTTCGTTGGATGTCAGGGGCGCCCGCGGAATCTGAATTTCGCTGAGCCGCGCGGAAAGCTTGGTGAGGTTTGCGCTGCTCAGCTTCCCGGTGCCTTGCAGATGCCCCGCCAGTTCGAACAGCGTATCCAGCGAAGGCAGCCGCTGCGCCTCCAGAATGCGATGCATCTCCTGCTTGATCTGGTCGCGCGTTTCCACATCTTCGCTCTGCGATGCGCCGGCCAGCACGTCCACCATCTTCTCCTGCGCATCGGCCGTATCGCCCAGCAACAGCTTCACGCCCGTGCGGCCGGCGTCGAACAACTCGCGATCGTTTACCACTTTGGCGAAGGCGCCGTTGATGCCCGCAAACACACTGTCCGACTTGCCACCGGCCAGCGTGCCCTGCCGCACCAGGATGGCCCACAAGCCCATCAGCGACTGGAAACTTCCCGCCACATCGCTGCGCAGCAGCGGATCGTGAATCCGCGTGATCCCTTCGGCTACGTCCAGGTAGCCGGTGATCGAGCTCTCGCTCAGCCGCCGGGATTCGCTGAAGAGCGAATACTGGCTGCCATACAGGCGGAAATTGTGTGCCAGGCGCGCGGTGGTTGCCGCCGTAAGCGGCTCGCCGCGGTTGCGATCCACGTCCGTGAGCGCCATGAAAATCTTCAGCGGCTCGTTCTCTACGCTCTTGCGGCACAGCGCGAACAGCGCCTCCAGCACGTCGTCGGAATCTTTCCAGGTAGTCGCCAGGCGCGTCAGCTTGCCGTCGTACCGGCCCTGCGGATTTCTGGTGAACAACTCTTTCCACACTTCCAGGTCGCCGGGGATGTGCGGCTTGCCATCCGCGTCCAGGCGCAGGCGCGTGGTCAGCAGCATCATGTCCGTGTTACTGCGAAACACCGGGCGCGCCGGACCGGGACTGGTGATGCGCCCGCGCACCGCCGTGTAGAACCGCTTCATGCGCACCGGCTCGGTCAGGTAGTCCCGCAAGGGCCCGCGAATGCGCGCAATCGCGTCGTAGAGGCTGCACAACCAGCCGTCGTCTTTGCCCAGCAGCTTGTCGAAAAACTCCGGCCCTTTGTCGGTCGAGACACCGACCAGGTCGCTCCACGCCGCGGCCGATTTCGCTCCGCCCGGTGTAACCGCTTTCCCGTCTCGAATTTCGAACATGCTGCCGAAAAAGTCGAGCACATGTGCGTAGGCTCTCAGGTGGGTAAACGTGGTGGCCTTGCGCAAGCCTTCCGCCGTTTCCGTGTCGAGCTTGGAAAGGCCCAGGTACAGCCGGCAGACGGAAGGGTCGCCAATAAAGTTTTCCAGGAAATCCGAGTTGTCCTTGGCGCCGCCCATCCAGTATTCCGGGCCCATCAGTACCGGCACCACTGCCGGATGGTAGTCGTAAGAAAAAGGCCGGTTGGTACGCAGCGCTTCTTCCAGCCGGTTTACCGGGAAACCGGAATCGGTGGTCAGAAACGCCCGCCCGGCGTTCACCGTTTCCAGCACCAGTTCCGACCCGCACCCGCCCCGCATCCGGAAGCCCAGTACACGAAGCAGTTCGGCCACCTTCGGCGAATCGCAGGAGTCGATCTTGATGACCTTCTGGTCGCCCGCCACCTTGTCCAATTCCCGTGCCTGCGAAATATACCGGTGCACCAGCTTGAGGTATTCGGTCTGTTCCAACGCCTCGTTACTGTGCGACGCTTCGTAACCGTTGGTGACCACGTTGCGCGCCAGCGCCGGCAGTATCTCTTCCGGCAGCGCTTCCGGCGAAATCGCCGCCATGCGCGCGAACGGCCGGATGGGACCCGGAATCGTGACGGTGGCTCCCGCAGTCTCCGCCGTGACCGAGCCAATACTCTTCCCCAACGCCTTTTCCGCCGACTGTTTGTCGCCCGCGAGCAGTTCCAGCACCGCCAGCCGGTGTGCCGCCGAAGCTGCCGCCGCACGGTTGCCCGAACGAGTCAACGCCGTCACCAGGCGCCGGTACTCGTCCCGTGCGCCGGGGTCCGCATGACGTTCCAGAAACTCCGCGTACTCAGTCAGAACCGGAATGCTGTCGGGCGAACTCTGCACCGCGTGCACCAAAGTTGCGCGCGCACCTGCAACGTCGCCGGAGCTTTCCATTTTCCTGATTTGTCCAAGGTCGGTCTGCCCCCTGGTAACGGAGGAACCGAAAGTCAGAATGAGCGCTGCAAAAACCGAGAATGCCTTCACCATGGCCTCCCGCTACTGGTGCATTACTGTATCACGTCCGTACGTGGTCTGCCGATCATAAATCAAACAAAACATAGAGCGCAACCGAAAGGATGTAAAAACGATCACGGAGGGTTCAAAAATATCGAGTTGATGGGTTATTCAACTACATACCGATAACATTGATTTGCAGTTTCGTGTATCCCTGCTCACGCGCCCAAAGGTCGAGCGCCACCGCCGCTAACTCGTCCACTTCGGGCACGGCCATGCCGTTCCGGGTCAGGTCCACGGCCTTCATATAGGTGAGGCAGCTTTCGCACGCTTCCACGCGCACGTGCGGGAACTGCTCCGCGGTGAATACCGGCAGCTTTACCGGGTCTTCCTCCCCGCAACGCGGGCACAGCAGCCGGCGGAACTCCCACTCGGTGGCACACAGCGAGCACAACAGGAAGCGCTTTCCGCCCTCGCCTTCGGGGCGCAGTACGGCAGCCACGGGATTCTCTCCGCAGTACGGGCACAGCGGCTGCACCGCCGTACGCGAAGTGGCTGCGCTGCGCGCCTGTTGTTCGGCATACGGCTGCACCGTCAGGTGGTGCAGGAACGCTTCGTCGCCCGCCGCCTCGGGCGGAGCGATCCGCTGCATCAGGCACACTAGCCGCTCGTAATGCGGCCGCAGCGCCCGCTCCAATTCCGGCGAATCGAGCGCCATCGAAGGCAGCGCCGCCTGCGCCACCGAACGCTGGAATCGCGCAACCTCCAGGTAGAAGCGCAGCAGTTCCGCTGCCGCCGGAATAGCAGCGGCCAGTTCTTCGGCCCGCTCGATCCGGCGGTCCCACGGCGAACTACTCACTTGCCGGCGACCCGTTGGTACCACAGCCGGTGATGCATCTTCGCCCAGGCCGGCGACACTTCGCCGCGGATGATGGATGTGAACCCGCCGCGCACCATGGCGGTACCCATGTAGACGTGAATGATGAACGCGCCAATTGTAAGTAATGCGGAGGAAACATGCAGCAGCACGGCAATGTAACGAACATCGCGCAGGCTCCACGGAAGCTTCTCCGGGATCCACAACACCGTTCCCGAAACCAGCAGGACGAACCCGGCAAACAACATGGCCCAGAAGAAATATTTCTGCCCCAGGTTGAAGCGGTCGATGGGCGGCAGCGCCTCGTCGTCGTTCTCGATATACCGCTTCATCTGTTTGCCCCAGGCTCGGTCCACGGAGGTAATCCGCATGTCGGCGGCCCATGTCCGCAGCATCCACAACAGCACGCCGAAGAACGTCACCGCAATCCACGGATGCCAGAATCGCGAAGTGGGCGCGCCGCCCAGCACCATGGCGATCCAGTACAGGTGCGGCGAATAGAACGCCAGGCCCGTCAGCAGGACGTAGCAGTACGTCACCGCGGCGATCCAGTGCATCACGCGTTCCACCAGGCTGTATCGCAGGATGCTATTTTCCATGCTCCTCCACCTTCTTGGGACCGAAGCGGAGGTAGTGCAGCGTGACGCCGATCAGCCCCCCGATCATGGCCACATTGCCCAGCCATTTGAGCGGACCCTTCCACAGCCGCACGGCCCAAGGCACCCTCGGATTCGCCGGCAGCCCGCCGTACGCTTCCGGATTGGCGATATCGTGCAACACGTAAATCACGCTGGTCCCGCCCACGCCCGCCGGGTCGTACACCCCGGCGTTGGTATGCGCCGTGTGCTGGCGCAGCTGTTGCGCGCGCGTCTGCGCCAGCGCCGTCATATCTTCCTTGGTGCCGAAGTGCAGACACCCGGTGGGACAGGCCTTGATGCACGCCGGTTCCAGCCCCTGCGAGACGCGGTCCGTACACAGCGTGCACTTGAACATCTTCTTCGTCGCCGGATTGAACCGCGGAATATTGAACGGGCAGCCGGTCACACAATACTGGCAGCCGATGCAATACTCCTGCTGGAAATCCACGATGCCGTTCTGGTATTGCACGATCGCGTTATCGGCGGGACAAGCCGCCAGGCATCCGGGATCGGCGCAGTGCATGCACTGGTCCTTGCGCATGAGCCAGTGGAAACTTCCGTCCGCGGCAGTATGCTCGTTGAATTTGATCAGGTTCCAGTAATTCCACGCCGTCTGCGGCATGGTCTGGTAGGTGTTGTCGAATGCCGTTTCGCGGAACGGCAGGTCATTCCATTCCAGGCACGCCACCTCGCACGCCTTGCAGCCGATGCAGGTGGTGGTATCGATCAGTTTGGCCACCCGTTCCTGGCGCTGCGCCCCGGAGCCCGGCGCCGCGCCGGAATGGCCCGAGATGGCTTGCACGCGCAAATTTCCGGGCATTTACAGTTTCTCCACCTTCACCAGGAAGCCCTTGAACTCGGGCGTATTGGCGTTCGGATCGGTCACCGCCGGCGACAGCAGATTCGCCAGCTTGAGCGCCGTCCGGCCGGCGTCCTCGCTGATGCCGCGATAGCCCCAGTGAATCGGAATGCCGATCTGGTAAGTCTTCCTGCCGTCGATCTGCATCGGCTTGATGCGTCGCGTCACCATGGCTTTGGCGACGTACTCGCCGCGCGCGCTGGTCACCTTGATTTTTTCGCCGCCGCGCAACCCCAGATCGTCCGCAAGCTCCGCCGGGATTTCGACGAACGGCTCCGGCACAAGCTGCACGTTCATTTCGTTGTTCTTGGTCCAGTAGTGGTAATGCTCGGTCAGCCGGAACGTGGTGCAGACAATGTTGTATCCTTCCGCCACCGTGCCCAGCTTATCCATCGAGCTGTGGAACCTCTTGGCGATTGGGTTACTCGATTGCTTCGGATGCAGCGGATTCACCAGCGGGCTCTCGGTGGGCTCGTAGTGCTCCGGAAATGGCCCATCGACGAACGCCGCCGCCGGCGCAAACAGGCGCCCCACGCCATCGGGATTCATGATGAATGGCCCCATATGATCCTTCGGCGGCGAATCGGGTTTGAAATCGGGCACGTCCACCCCCACCCATTTCTGCTGTGTTTCGTTCCACCAGACCTGCTTGCGGTCCGCATCCCACGGCACGCCCGCCGCATCGCACGACGCGCGGTTGTACAGCACCCGCCGGTTGGCGGGCCAGCTCCACGCCCAGTTGGGATAGATGCCCTGCCCCGATGGGTCGTCCGTGCCGCGACGCTGGATCATCGCGCCGGCCTCGGTCCAACTCCCGCAATACAGCCAGTTGCCGGCTGCGGTCGAACCATCGTCGCGCAGCCATGCGAAACCGGGAAGCTGCTGCCCGCGCTGGATGGTCTGCTTGAGCTTTTCGTCGGTCACATCGGCCACGGCGCGGCCGTTGATCTCCCGGGCCACTTCCGCCAGCGAAGGATTCTGCGGATCGGTGTAACTCCACGTCGCGTTCAGCACGGGGCCGGGGAATTTTCCGCCCTCCTTCTGGTACAACTCGCGCACCTTCAAAAAAATGCGCGCCAGAATCTCCTGATCGAGTTTGGCCATGCCGGGCGGCGGCAGCGCGGCATTCTTCCATTGCAGCCAGCGCGCCGAATTGACGAAGGTGCCATCCTTCTCGGCGAACCCCGCTCCCGGCAGGCGATACACCGTGGTCTGAATCTGCTTCATCTCCTCCGCGGAGATGCCCGGAGATTTCCAGAACTCGCTGGTCTCATCGGGATAGATCTCGCACACCACCAGCCAATCGGCCTTCTTCAGCGCATCGATATTCTTCTGCGAGTTCGGCCCAATCGCGACGCCATTCATGCCGAATGCCAGCAGGCCCTTGATGGTACCGCGGTACATGTCGTCCCAAATCTCCACCCACGAGTATTTGCGATCGATCTTCGGCAAGTAATGGAACGCCCAGTCGTTCTCCTTCTTCGCGGCATCGCCATAGAGCGCTTTCAGCAGCGAGACGGCGAACTTGGGCGTATTGGACCAGTAGTTGAAAGACTCCCACGGGTCGGGCTTCACGGTCTTCGGCGTGGTGCGCTCCAGGTAGCTTTTGAAATCCTTGTCCGCCGGATTGGGCATCTTGAGATAGCCCGGCAGGATGTCGAAGATGCCGGCCATATCGGTGGCGCCCTGAATGTTCGAGTGGCCACGCAGGGCATTGACGCCGCCACCGGCGCGACCCACGTTGCCCAGCAGCAGTTGCAGCATCGCCGCCGTCCGGATGGTCTGCGTGCCGGAACTGTGCTGCGTCCACCCCACGGCATAAAGGATGGTCCCGGCTTTCTTCATGTCGCCGTCTTTGCGGATGCCGGTGAACAGGTCGGCGGCTTTCAGAAACTGGTCGCGCGGAATTCCGGTGATCCGTTCCACCATTTCCGGCGTGTATCGCGAGTAGTGCTTCTTCAAAAGCTGGAAGACACTGCGCGGATGCTCCAGCGTGAAATCGTGCGCCACCTTCCCCGGTTCAGCCTCTTGGTAATTCCAGGTCGAGCGATCGTACACATTGGTGGCGGCGTCGAAGCCCGAAAAGACGCCGTTCTCGTCGTCCAACCGGAATCCGTCCTGGATGAGGAACGCGGCATTGGTGTAGTTCACCAGGTAATCGTGCGCCACCCGGCCGTTCTCGATGGCATAGCGGATCAGGCCGCCGAGAAATGCCAGGTCGGAACCGGCGCGGATTTGCAGGAACAGATCGCTCACCGCGGCGGTGCGCGTGAATCGCGGATCCACCACGATCATCCCGGCATTGCGCTGCCGCTTCGCCTCAATGGCCCACTTGAATCCGCACGGATGATTTTCCGCCGGATTCCCGCCCATGATCAACATCATGTCCGTGTTCTTGATGTCGACCCAACCATTTGTCATCGCACCGCGGCCGAACGTGGGCCCCAAACTGGAGACCGTTGGGCCGTGTCAAACACGGGCCTGGTTTTCCAGGTAGCAGACCCCCAGGCTGCGCATGCTCTTGACCACCAGGTAATTGAATTCGTTGGTATCGGTGCAGCCGCCATTCCAGGCGATGCCCTCGCACCGGTTCACCGTGCGGCCCTGAGCGTCCTTCTCAACAAACGTATCGTCGCGCGTCTTTTTCACCCGGCGGGCGATCTCGTCGATGGCGCTGTCCCACTCGATGTCCTCCCAATGGTCCGACCCCGGACGGCGTACCTGCGGCTTCAGCAGGCGGCGGGGATTGTCGATGTCCTGCTGGAGCGACGAACCCTTGGGGCACAGCGTGCCGCGATTGATGGGATGGTCCGGATCGCCCTCCACGTGCACCACCTGCGGCGTCACGTTCTTGGCCTTATCGCCCAGCGTATGGATGATGATGCCGCAACTGACCGAACAGTATGGGCAGGTGGAGCGCGTTTCGGTAGTGCGCGAAATCTTCAGGTCGCGCGCTTGCGCGTACGCGGGTTTCAGGTCGAAGCCCAGGACGCAGGCTACCGCTCCGCCCGCGCCCATCTGCAGGAACGATCTTCTTGTATGCACGCTCTCAAGCCTTTCTGCCAAAAATCCCGGTTTCCCGTTTGGGTAGTTGGTCTACCATGCTCCTCGAGATTCCGAAATTGTCTTCCACCAACGATGCAGGATTGCCGCCCAGCCAGTTGGCCAGCGAGATCTCCTGGTATTCTCCGCTGTTGAACAGGATCAGAATTTCGGTGGGTTCGTCGCCCATCTGCTCCACGTAGTGGCCGTAACCCTGCTGGATGAAGGCCACCTCTCCCGGACCGAACTCTTCGGTGCGCGTCCGCCCGTGCGAGCCGAAGACGCGGATGCGCGCCTTGCCGCGCACGTAATACTGCCATTCGTCGGCATTGGGATGCCAGTGCATTTCGCGCAGGGCGCCGGGTTGCAGATCCATGCGGATCGCGGTCAGGCTGGTCTGGATAGGAAATTCCCGGGAAGATACCAGAAACTCGCGGCCGCCCGGAAAGACGCGCGGCGACTGTTGATCCAGCCGGTATTTGTGCGAGAACTGCGGCGGCTGCAACCGGCCGTCGCGCAACTCTTCGAGCGCCTTCGTGGGCACTTTGCCCGGCCCAATATAGACTTCCTTTTTGGGGAACTGCGCGAAGGCCGAAGCAGGCAGCCCGAGGTTGCGGCTCAGCACTTCCGGAGGTGTGTTGGCGATCCAATCGGTAATGCTGAAGGTGCCGAACTCCGAGAAGTGGCCGTTATCGAAACCCAGCAGGAAATGGCAATCGTTGTCCATGGCCTGCAAGGCGTGGCCGTGTCCGCGCGGGAAATACCAGGTATCGCCCGGCACGAACTCGGCGATTTCGCTCTGCCCGTTCGGCATTACCACGGTGGCGCGCATGCGGCCTTCCAGCACGTAAGCCCACTCGGCCGCCAGCGAATGCCAGTGCAGTTCGCGCATGGCTCCCGGCTTCAGCCGCATGGAAACTCCGGCGATGCTCTGCGAAACCGGGAACTCTTCGACGGTGGCTTCCTTGGCCGAACCGGCCGGCCCCACCCAGCCCTTTTGGTCTTCGATATCGAACTTGAAATTGGCGATCGGTTCGCTCTTGCCATCCGGACCCGGAGCAGCGTTGGCCGCGGCCAGCGCCAGACCAGCGCCGCCAAACAGACCTCTCCGGCTGAACCCAGCCCGCGCTTTTCCCATGTCGGCATGATACACGAAAAATTTCAGATGGGGGGTGGGAGAAGACCGTGCGTCCCCACGCCGGCTGAAACCTTGCCTGAGCCGTCCGAATATATTCCTTGACACGCATATGCTCTGCGGGGTATATAAAAAGAGTGGAATCCGTGTTCGAAGTCATTGCGGAGCCGAACCGCCGCGCGATATTGAGCCTCCTGGTCTGGTCACAACAGTCGGTGGGAGAGATCGAGCGTCAGCTTGGTATGCCGCAGCCGACCGTGTCAAAGCACCTGCGAGTGCTACGCGAGGCCGGTTTCGTGGAGTCCACGGTGGACGCACAGCGCCGCCTCTACCGGCTGAAACCTGAACCACTTCAGGAGATCGATGCCTGGCTGGCTCCGTTCCGCCGGTTCTGGTCCGCTCACGTGGATGCTCTCGAACGCCACCTCGACCGCATGGACCGATCCATACCAACGAAAGGGAAGACAAGCAGCAGACGGCGCGGACCAATCCGCAAACGTGACAAAGGAGAAACGAAATGAAAATCAAATTGATGAGCGTATTCGTAGACGACCAGGACAAGGCCCTGCGCTTCTATACGGAGGTACTGGGCTTTGCCAAGAAGGCCGATTTCAGTCAGGGCCCATTTCGCTGGCTGACCGTGGGCTCGCCCGAGGAGCCGGACGGCACTCAGTTGCAGTTGGCGCTGAACGACAACCCCGTTGCCAAAGCGTATCAGCAGGCGATCTTTCAACAGGGCCAGCCCGCGGCCATGTTCAACACCGATGACGTCAAGGGCGACTACGAGCGGATCAAGGCTCGCGGCGCCGAGTTCACGATGCCGCCCACCGGCGTGACCGGCTCGACCATAGCGATGTTGAACGACACCTGCGGCAACCTCATTCAGCTCGTGCAACTGGCACGCTATTAAATGCGGCCGTTCCGCACGATGGCGCAGCTCCGCAGGTTTTGGTCCGCTTACGTCGATGCTCTCAAACGCCACCTCAACCGCATGGATCGATCCACGCCAACGAAAAGGAAGCCAAGGAGAAGATAGATGGCCGATCGCGAGCAGTACACGCCGGGTCCCGCCAGCGGGGCGCAGGTGCGGAAGGACGGAGAAAAGTGGACGCTCATTCTCGTCAGAGAACTGCGCCATCCGCCGGAAAAAGTCTGGCAGGCGCTCACCGACCCGGCGCATCTGCGCGAGTGGGCGCCCTTCGTAGCCGATGGGAGCCTGGGCACGGTTGGAAGCAAGGTGAAACTCACCTGGATGGGAGCGCCCACGCCGCTCGAAACCACAGTGACGCGAGCCGACGCTCCCAAATTGCTTGAGTATAACGATATCCGGTGGGAGCTCGAAGCCGTTGGCGGCGGCACGCGCCTGACGCTGTGGCACAACATCGATCGCCGCTTCATCTCGTGGGGCGCCGCGGGCTGGCACATCTGCTTCGACGTCCTGGAGCGGCTTCTCACGGGTGAGCCGATTGGGCGCATCGCCGGCGCCGAGGCCATGAAGTTCAATGGCTGGCAGCGATTGACCGCCGAGTACGCCAAGCAGTTCGGCGCTGAGACCCCAGGTTGGACGCCCAGACGCCCCTAAGCATTGAAGCATTGAAAAGGAGGAAGAACCCCATGGAATCGACACTGCAGAGGCCGGCGCTCGCCGCCGCCAAGGCTACCCCCGAAACCAGGACCATCGTCTATTGGATCGTCACAGCGCTCTTCTGCATGCAGATGAGCTTCACCGCCTACGCGCAACTGCGCCTGCCGCAGGTGGCGGAGGAGTTCACCCGCCTCGGCTTCCCCGCGTACTTCCGGGTGGAACTCTCGTGGGCCAAACTCCTCGGCGTGGTGCTGATGCTTGCGCCGGTGCCGGCGCGGCTCAAGGAGTGGGCCTACGCCGGCTTCGCCATCAACCTCGCCTCAGCGGTGATCGCCCACCTGTCGCTGGGCGATGGCCCGGAGGTGTGGGGCTGGGCGGCAGCCACCGGCGCGCTCTGGGGGCTCTCCTACTTCTTTTGGAGCAGCCTGCGGGCGCCTGACGGCGCACGGTTCCGCAGCTAAAATAAATGCGAGAGTTGGAGCTATATATGAAAAAGACCGTCCCGGAGGAATCTGCGTCGGCGCTAATCGACGAGAGGATCATGGAACTTGGCGACTGGCGCGGGAAGATGCTCGCGAAAGTGCGCAAAATCATACACGAGGCAGACCCTGAGATCGTCGAAGAGTGGAAGTGGATGGGGACTCCCGTCTTTTCGCACGGCGGCATCGTCTGCACGGGAGAGACGTACAAGAACGCTGTCAAGATGACATTTGC
Organism: Candidatus Sulfopaludibacter sp.; assembly: GCA_031292755.1. Taxonomy (GTDB): domain Bacteria; phylum Acidobacteriota; class Terriglobia; order Bryobacterales; family Bryobacteraceae; genus Sulfopaludibacter. The sequence continues at coordinate 2,649 of JARLGM010000145.1, read as the reverse complement.
CAAGGGAGCTGCGTTGAAGGACCCTTCAGGTCTATTCAACTCCAGTCTCGACGGGAATGCCAGGCGCGCCATCGACATCCACGAAGGCGAGAAGGTCGATGAGGCGGCCTTGAAGGATCTCATCCGCGCCGCAGTGGCGCTCAATCTCAAGGGCAAGAGCAAGTGAGCGTATAGACGCCGTTGCTGTGGCTGTACTGGCCGGTAAGGATGGAGGAACTCGCGGCGATTGTGTGGCGTCATTCTTGGGAACTATGGCAGCCGGCGCAGGTACCACGCCAGCAACACCCATCCCACGATGAAGCAGACTCCGCCGATAGGAGTGATGGCGCCCAGCGTGCGATTGCCGGTGACCGCCAGCAGGTACAGGCTCCCGGAGAAGATCACAATTCCCGCCAGCAGCACGGCGCAGACCGTGCCGGCGCTGCCGGGCGAAAAGGTGCCGGTTTTCGGCAGAATGGAAACGATCAGAATCCCCAATGAGTGCACGAATTGATAGAAGACTGCCTTTTCGTACACGCTCATGGAGTATGCGTCCAGACGGTCCTTCAAACCATGCGCTCCGAACGCGCCCAGAATCACGGAAAGTGCCAGAAGAATTGCTCCTGCTGCGCTCCAGTTCATGCGCCTCCCTTAGTGCGTCATCGCATACACAATGTAGTTTACGCCGATGCGAATGCCCAGATCGGAAAAGCGCGCGGGGTATTCGGGATTATCGGCGTGTTCCCAGGAATCGCCCAGGTCCATGTTGTGGCACATGGCCACCATGATGCGCCCACGGTCGTCGTAGATGGCGCGCCAGTGCGGGGTTTTGCCGCTCTCGCCCTTCTCGTAGGTCAGGCCGGTTTCCATGTAGAGCGCGCCCGGCACCTGATAGCGCTGGTCCAGGTCGTAGATAGTATGGAAAATGGCGTCGCCATTCGGGATCTCGACAATCGGCCGGTCGGGGAAGATCTTCCTCATGCTGGCGGTGAACACGTCCCACTCCACGTTCCCGTGGAAATCGTCGCACATGAAGAAGCCGCCGCGCAGCAGATATTCGCGCAGGGTCTTGGCCTGGGCGTCGGTAAGGCTCCAGTGGCCCACCTCGACGCCGTAGAGCCAGGGCCAGTCGTAGACATCGCCATCATCCAGGTCGACCGGCTCTTCCACGGAACGGGTGTGGATGCGGGTGAGCCGGCGCACCGCCTGCGACAGATGGCGATCGCTGCGCGGGTAATCCATGGTCCAGTTGGACGCGCCTTCCTTCCAGGAGCCGGCGAATTCCACGCCGCCGTAGTACGGGCTCACCGGCGGATACATGAGGCGCGCGAAGACCCACTCGGTTTTTTCCTGGGCGTCGGGAGGGATCGGATATTTGGTGTATTCCAGCCCCGGATACTCCCGAAACGGTTTCTGGAACGCACAAAGCGCACCGATCACGAGCAGGCCTCCAGCCACCAGGGCGCCGGCACGTCGAAATTGGATTCGCGGAATCGTCACCTACCCTCAGCATAGCAGCGGAGGCGCGGTGTTCGATTTTTGTCGTTTTTTGTTGCGCGGCCGATGCAAAGTTGATATACACTACACACAATATATTCACAGTACGTAACGAACCTTGTAAGTTCCTACAGCTTTGGGCGTGTAACTGAAACAGGTTTTGAGAGGTGGGCCGGCGTGTGCCCATAAGAGGGGGGATACATCCATGACTTCCCGGGGAACCATTCTTCGAGGTCTCGTGACAGCAGTCTTGCTGTCTCTTGCGCCGCTGGCATTCGGCCAAACGCTAACCACCGGTGATGTTTCCGGCGTAATCACCGACTCGACCGGCGCCGTCGTGCCCGGGGCGACGGTGACGATCAAGAGCGTCGACACCAACGAGTTGCGGACCACGGTGAGCGGCGATTCAGGCCAATACCGCTTATCGTTATTGAGGCCGGGCGAGTATACGATTTCAGCCCAGACCGCCGCGTTGAAATCGAACACCTCCAGGTTTGCCGTTTCGGTTGGGCAGGAACAGAACCTGAATCTGACCGTGGCCGTGCAATCGACCCAGGAAGTGGTCATGGTGACCGCCGAAGCGCCGATTATCGAGACCGAAAACGCCAATCTTTCCACCTCGGTCAGCACCCAGCAGATCGTGAATCTGCCGATGAACGGCGGCGACCTGACCACGGTGGCGTTCACCGTACCCGGCATCCGCATGAACGTGGGCGGCGGCAACGGGAACTTCAATGCCAACGGAATTCCGCTGACGGGAGTGCTGTTTACCATTAACGGCGCGGACGTGATGGACCCCTACAACAACCTGAACAATTCGGGAGCCAGCAATAATCTGTTGGGGGCAAATGAAGTGGCGGAGGCGGCGGTCATCATCAACGCCTTCAGCCCGCAGTACGGCCGCATGGCCGGCGGCCAGGTCAACCTGGTAGGCAAGTCCGGTACGAACGCGTTTCACGGGAACGCGGTCTACAATTACAATGACGCAATTTTCAATGCGGCGAGTTTCTTCGGAAACGCCACCAGAACGCCCAAGGGCCGTTCGGTGGCGAACCTCTACGCGGCATCGGTAGGCGGCCCGATCCGTAAGAACAAGACATTCTTCTTCGTGGACACCGAAGCCTTACGCTACGCCCTGCCAACTACCGGCACGGTGACAGTGCCCACCCCACA
>JARLGM010000144.1 GCA_031292755.1 Candidatus Sulfopaludibacter sp. | reverse complement strand
ACGAAAGTGAAGGAGCCGGCGCCGCTGTGGAAGGAAAAGGTGCCCTTGCAGAGGAGTTTGCCGGCGTCGGTGACATATTCGAATTCCGCGCGGCCTCCGTGCGCCAGCGTGTTCGCTGTGAGATTGTGAAAACGCGCGAGCGGCACTTCATCGCTCCAGGTCCAACTGCTGCCCGGCTTGAATCGGTGAATGGTGAACTGCACCGAATCCGAACCCCCGTTCGGCCGCAGCTTCCAGGATTGCTCGGATTCCTGGCCGATTCCGATCATCACGGCCAGAATCACGCCGCCCCAAACGAGCACCGACGATTTGTCCATCAGATTACTCCCGCGCGCTTCAGCTTGATGATCTGGCTCAGGCTGAGACTGGCGCCATACTGTTTTGCCTCTCGCAGATTGCCTGCCTGCAACCCGCTGTTCTGCGCATCGAAGACTTCGCTCGGCCCGAGGCGCGTAAAACCGCCTTCCTTGAGCGCGCGGAACAGATCCAGCCGCACACCGTGGGAGGCGAAATCCATAATCTGCGGGGCGGAGAACGGCCCGAAGCCGAGCGCGTGAATTTCGCGAGGGTACTCCGGCTGAACCCCCCGGGAGCGCAGGTCGATGACACCCTGAATGTTCAGGTCGCGAATACCGGCTTCGCGAATATCGTGGAGATACTGGGGCGAAACGCCGCGCTGGCGCAGTTCGATCAACTGCTGGACGCTCAGCTTGCCCCAGCCCGCCTGGCTGACGCCACGCAGAAAATCGGGCGAGATGCCCTGGTTCTTCAGGTTGATGATATCGTCCACCGGCAGATCTCCGTAGCCGGCGGCGACCAGCGCGCCCAGAAAACTCTGCGGATTGGCGAACAGCACCACGGGGTGTGCCAGCGCACGCGGCGGCGCATCCTGGGCGAAGGCTACCCACCGGGGCGCACGGCTGCCGCCCACCAGCAGCGCCAGCAGAACTGCGGTGCAGAAGCCCACCCGGGCCAGCGAACCGCGGTGCGCGGCCTCCCCGGTGCGCCGCACCAGCATCTCGATGCGATCGCCAAGTTGCGAGCCGCGGCCGGCCATGCCGGTGGCCAGTATTTCACGGTCCTTGGTCCAGCACAATGCGAACAGGCGCGCCAGGCTGGCGGCATACGGGCGCGGCGCTCCGGTGGCCGCCACTACCCAATCGTCACAGGCGATTTCCCGCTCGCGGTCAATGCGGCGCAGCACCCACGCCACGGCGGGATGCCAGCCCACCAGGGCGGCCGTCACGCGGCCCGCCAGGTTGGTCCAATCATCGTGCCGGGCAACGTGGGCCAGTTCGTGGAGAATCACGTGATCCAGATCGTCCGCGCTCAGCTTATCGAGCAGGGCCGCGGGCAAAATTACGGCGGGCCGGCGGAATCCTACAGCCATGGGCGATGTCAGGCGGTCCGACACCAACAGGCGCACCGGACGACTCACGGCGCAGGCCATTACCCAGGCATCGAAACTCTCGCGCAGTTCACGCGCCGGCTTTCGTGCCTCTCTCTTGAGACTGCGCAAATGACGGAAGCTCCAGACCAGGCGGCCGGCCTGTAACAAAACCAGCGCCAGCCAGATTCCCAAGGCGATCAGCGGTCCCTGTTTCGCATTGACCTGCACCCGCGGCGGTGCTTCCGCCAGCGCCGGTTGGGGAACAGCGACCGGCGAACTTACCCGGGCCTGATGGATGGGCGCGGGTTGCCGGCCCTTCCATGCATGCACGGCCGTGGGCGTCAACGGCAGCACCAACAGGATGGCGAGCCAACCCCACCACACGCGGTGCCGCACCCGGGCGGTGAGCCCGGTATAGCGCAGGGCCACCCACACCAGCACGGTCGCGGCGGCCGCCTGCCACAGGGTATTCAGCACCGCTCCGAGAATGGCGGCCGAGGCTGAGTTGAGACTGTTCATTGCGCATCCTCCGCGAGTAGTGCCCGAATGCGGGCCAACTCCCCGGTGTCCAGGTTTTCGTCTTCCAGTAGGTTCAGGACCAGCAACTCGGGCGAGTTGCGAAAAAACCGGCTAACCAGATAACGTACGGCGTTGCGTCCGGCTTCGTTCCGTCCCACCAAGGCGCGATACACGAAAGCGCGGCCTTCTTTCGACTTGGTGTGCTCCAGATAACCTTTCTCCTCCAGGATTCGCAGGGTGGTGAGAACGGTGTTGTAGGCCAAACCGGGTTCCTTGGGAAGGGCCTCGGCCACTTCGCCGACGGTGGCTGAGCCTTTCTCCCAGATCACGTCCATGAGCCGGAGTTCGGCGTCGGTGAGGTTGAGCGATTTCTTACGTGCCAACGGGCGCTCCTCAACTAAGGAATTAAGAGTCTGGGAATATCATGACTCCAGGAGCAATTGGCTGTCAACTAAAAAATTAAGAGTGTTCTCGCAGGCCGCCTGGGCGACCACGCGCGGTCCATGCATGGCGGAGATGCCCAACCCCCAGTGATGCGGGTTCTACGATGCGTGCGCCAGACGCCGGTGATCCTTCAGAATGCAGCGATCCATGATCACGGTCAGGCCGGCGGTCTCCGCGCGGCGAGCCGCCGCCTCGTGCACCACGCCTTCCTGCATCCAGATCACGCGGGCGCCCTTGCGTATGGCCGCTTCGACAATCTCCGGCACGAATTCGGACCGCCGGAAGATGTCCACGATATCGACCGGGCCGGGCACGGCGTCGAGATCGGGATAGGCAATCTCGCCCAGGACTTCTTTTTCCCGTGGATTCACCGGGATAATCCGGTACCCCGCCTTTTTCATGTATTCGGATACGCCGTAGCTGGGACGATACCGTTTGCTGGAAAGTCCCACGACGGCGATGATGTGCGCGGTATGCAGGATTTCGGAGATGTGGTTCATGGGGTTTGCCGTGCGCCGGATTTCTGAATGGCGCGTTTGAGCTTCTCGACTTCCTCGTCATCCAGATGACGGAATTGACCCGGCTTCAGCGGCCCGATCTCGATCGGCCCGATGCGGACCCGCCGCAACTTCTCCACCAGGCGTCCGAAGTGTTTGAACATGATGCGGATCTGGTTGTTCCGCCCTTCGAACAGCTTCACTTCGTACCAGGGATTATCGGCAGGGTGGAGAAGTCTCAGTCCCGCCGGCATGGTGCGGCGGCCGCTGATAGGGACGCCCTCGCGAAACTGCTGCTCCTGATCGCTGGTCAGCGATCCATTCACCTTGACTACGTAGGTCTTGGGCAGATGCGTGGCGGCCGACATGATGGCATTGGCCAGGTCGCCATCATTGGTGAACAACAGCAGGCCCTCGCTGTGATAATCCAGACGGCCCACGGGGTAGACGCGCTCCTTAACCCCGCGCAGCAAATCCATGACCGTGGCGCGGCCTTCCGGATCCTTGACCGTGGTAACCGTGTTGTTCGGCTTGTACATGGCCAGGTAGAGCTGCGTTTTGGGCGGGTGAAGCAACTTGCCGTCTACTTTGATATGGTCGCGCTCCAGGTCGGCTTTGGACCCGAGTTCGGTGATGGTGACGCCATTGACGGTGACGCGCCCTTCCACCATGATTTTTTCGGCCTGGCGACGGGATGCCACGCCGGCCTGAGAGAGAATCTTTTGTAGCCGCTCTTCCATTAATCTTCCTGCGCGGGCGCGTCGGTCTCGGTCTCGGTTTCGGGCTTGGCCGGTTGCGGGTCCGCATCCGCTTCCGGAGGCGCGGCCGGTTCCGCTGTTGCCGCGGGCGCGGCCGCGGGGGCTTCGGGCGGCTCGCTATCGGCAAAAGCCATGCGGCGAATCTCTTCGAATTCCTTCAGTGAAGGAAGTTCCGTCATGTCCTTCAGGCCGAACTGAATCAGGAACTCCCGCGTCGTCTTGTACAGCATCGGCTTGCCGATCACGTTCTTCCGGCCGGCCACGGCGATCAGTTTGCGGTCCAGCAGGGTTTTCAGCACACCGGCGCCCTGCACGCCGCGGATCTCCATGATCTCCGGCCCCGTCACCGGCTGCTTGTAGGCGATCACGGCCAGGGTTTCCAGGGCGGGCAGCGAGAGCTTGAGCGGCGGCTTGAGGCTCTTGACGAAATTGCGCACGGCCTCGTGATGCTCGGCCTTGGTAGCCATTTTGTACCCGCCGGCCACTTCCCGGATGGTGATACCGTGGCCCGCCTTGTCGAATTCGGCGATGAGTTCCTCCAGCAGGGCTGCGATGCGCGCGGCCGGCTGCTCCAGGGCGGCGGCGAGTTGGGCCGGCGTCAACGGCTCATCGGCCACGTAGACGATGGCTTCCAGGACGGCCTTGAGAGGTGCATCCTCCAGTACGGCCGGCTCAGCGGCCAAGGGCAGAAGCTCTTCCACGGCTATCGGTAGCGGCTCGGCGAGTTCGACAGACGACGAAAGGCGATCGTCCGTCTCACTCTCCTGCTCGATGTCTTTTTCCAATTCTTCCATTTCGGTCAAATGTAGTCTTTTTCGATTGCGGCGATGGGCTGGCCGGAAGCGAATACGGCTTCGAAATTACTGTGGCGCTTCAGTGCGATCTCCCCGAACAGGTCCTTCTGGGTGATCACCACCGCCTGTAGCCTCACCATTTCGAGCGTGGCCAGGAACAGGGCAATCATGGCGCGGCGGGTTCTCTGCTGCTCGAAAATGCGCAAAATGAACACCGGCTCATCGACGCCCACCGACTCGAACTCCTGCTTGAGGTACAGGATCATGTCGGACACCGTCACGTCGGCCGACTCTACCTCGTACACCGGGCGGTTCTTGACGCGCTCCAGCACTTCGCCGAAGGCTTTTACCAGGTCGTAGAGGGTGATGGCCAAGCCGGGATCGTCATCTTCGGAGACGAAGGTCTTGATCTGCGGATTACTCCAGACGTTTTCTTCAATGAGGCGCTTCTGCTGGAGCATCTCCGCCGCGTTCTTGAAACGCTCATGCTCGAGCAGGCGGTCCACCAGTTCCTGACGCGGATCCTCGCCGCCATCTCCTTCCTTTTCCAACGCCGGATCCCGGGGGAGCAGCATTTTGGACTTGATATGGATCAGGGTCGCCGCCATGTAGACGAATTCGGCGCCGAGATCGATATCCATTTCGCGCGCCTTGTCCATGAATTCCAGGTACTGCGAGGTGATGGTGGCGATGGGGATATCTTTGATGTTGATCTGCTGCTTGCGGATCAGGTCCAGCAGCAGGTCTAACGGGCCTTCATACTGTTCCAGGTGAAAACTGAGCGGCGATGACACTATCTATCACGATAACATGCGGCATCCTCCACCTCGCTATGCCGCGGCGTGGGGCCAAAACTGCTATTCCACACGGTATCGGAACAAACCCGGCGCGGAATGGTTCGCGTATGACCGGGATTTCCGCTACAATAGAGCTCTGGTGGAGGTGGGTCTTCTCAAGTAGCAGCCGAGCCACAGTCCCGATTGTCGGTCCTTCCATAGTCCGGTCAGCTTCGCGCGCTCTTTTTTCCCTTGTTTTCCCCACCAATTGCCGTATCTGCGCCACCCCTCTCGATGAAGTGAGTCGAATTCCGGTCTGCCGGAGCTGTTTGTCGGCTCCCCAGCCACTCAGCGCCGAGTTTTTCTGTAGCAGTTGTCGAACGCCTTTCCAAAACGCGTTCCCGCTGGATGCCGAAGGCCGTTGCGCTCTATGCCGCAACGGCCTTCGCGGTTTTGACGCCGCCTACTGCTATGGCGCTTACGAAGGCACCCTGCGAGAGCTGATTCACCTCTATAAATACGGCAAGGTCAGGACGCTGGCGAAGCCCTTGGGCGACCTGCTGGCGGCCGCGCTGCCGCGCGACCAGGAGTACCACCTGGTTACGGCGGTTCCGCTCCACTGGCGGCGGCGATGGCAGAGGGGATTCAATCAGTCGGAACTACTGGCCGACGGCATCGCGCGGCGCTGCGGCATTCCGCCCGGCCGGGCGCTGCGGCGGGTAAGATGGACGGCAAGCCAGGCCGGTTTGAGCAACACCGGGCGCCGCAAGAACGTGACTGCGGCGTTTGAGTGCCGCCGCGATTTGCAGGGTAAGCGTGTACTGCTGATTGACGATGTCATGACAACCGGATCGACGGCCGCCGCCTGCGCCATCGCGCTCAAACGGTCCGGCGCCCGGCGGGTCACGCTGCTGACAGTGGCACGCGTGGACCGGCGCTTCGATAATGCGCGCGCATTGGCGACACATTCCACCTTGGAGGGAGTTTCCTGAATGGCGAGCGATCGACTGCAGAATCCCGTACTGGTGCTGAATGCCAGTTACGAGCCGATCAACATTTGCGCGGCACGGCGCGCTCTGGTGCTGGTGCTGAAAGGGGTGGCGTCCGCTGAAGAGGAATCGCTGAATGCGATTCATTCGGCGCGCGCCAACGTCCGTCTGCCTTCGGTGATCCGCCTGCTCGAGTATCGCCGGATCCCTCATCAGACGCGGGCCCTTTCGCGCAAAAATATTCTCATGCGCGACAGGTACACCTGCCAGTACTGCCATCGGACCATGCCCTCCGGGGAGCTGACTCTGGACCATGTGATACCGCGTTCCCGGGCCGGCGAATCGGCGTGGGAGAACCTGGTGGCATGCTGCCATCCCTGCAATAATCGCAAGGGCAACCGGACGCCGGAAGAAGCGGGTATGAAACTGGCTCGTCTGCCGCGGCCATTCAGCCTGCACACCAGCCGTCACCTGATGCGCATGCTGGGCAAGAGCGAAGCGCAGTGGCGCAAGTATCTGTTCTTTTAAGTCCAGCCAGTTTACAAGTCTTAATTATCAATAACATCCGAAGTTGCGATGGCTACGTACAGTGGAGTATAGTCATGGTGACTGGGAATTTGACACTCCGAGGAGGTAGGGATTTGAAGAAGCTGCTAGCAGTATTCGCATTAGTTGCCAGTTGCGGTTTAGCTGCGGACTGGACCGGCTACATCGTAGACAAAAACTGTGCATCGAAAAAGGAAATGTGGGGCAATGAAGCCTGCGCCCAGAGCTGTATGAAGCGCGGAGCCCCGGCAGTATTCGTGACCGCCGATGGCAAGATCTATCAGATTGCCGAACAGGACAAGGTGAAGTCGGTCGCGGGCAAGAAAGTGACAATCAGCGGCACGATGACCGGCGACAGCATTAGCGTGGATAGCGTAAAGGCCGCCGAGTAGTTTCAGTCATCGGAATTTACAAAGGGGGCCGGTGAAACTCCGGCCCTTTTTTGTTATCCCACCATTTCCCGCATTTCCTGCACCAGCCCACTGAGGTTGGCGGCATAATCGTTCAATTGGGTGCCGGCGGACGCGCTTTCCTGGGCGGAAGCGGCGGTCGTTTGGGTGACTTGCTCCATGTTCAAAATCGCGCGGGAAATCTGATCCATGCCGCGCGATTGCTCCTGACTACCCTGATTTACCTCATCCACAAGCGATTTCACCCGAAGAGAACTTTCCGTCATGGCACGCACGGCTCCGGCCATGTGGTCGAGGCGGCCCGTCCCATCGCGTGACGTCGCAATGGATTCTTCGATCAGGCCGGCGGTGTCGCGGGCGGCCTGGGCACTGCGCTGCGCCAGGTTGCGCACTTCATCGGCGACTACGGCAAACCCCAGACCCGCCTCCCCGGCCCGGGCCGCTTCCACCGCGGCGTTCAGCGCAAGAATGTTGGTCTGGAAGGCAATCTCGTCAATCACTTTGATGATGCGCGCGATCTTATGGCTGGAACCGTCGATCTCTTTCATCTTTTCTACCATGCGGTCCAGCATCTGATTTACTTCCGCGGCTCCGGCTGCCGATTGTTGCATGAGGCCGGCGACCTGCAGTGCGTGGTCCGCATTCTGCCGCGTGATGGACGCGATCTCCTCGGTGGAAGCAGAGGTTTCTTCCAGCGACGCGGCCTGCTCGGACGCGCCGTGTGCCAGCGATTGGCTGGCGCCGGAAACCTGGGCGGCTGCTCCCGCCACTTGCTGAGCGCTCTCGGCCAGGGCCGTGGAAAGATGGAGAAGGCTACGATTGGTATTCAGGACCAGCCAGAAGACCGCGCCTCCCATGGCCAAGGCCAGGAGCGCCAGCCCGAGCGTCACAGCCATGCTGCGCGACGATTTCGCCGCCGTGGCGGCCGATGTGGCCTGCAGATCGCGATTCTGATGTTCCACCAGCGAGGATGCCTGCTGTCCGATGCGTTCCAGGCTGGGCGCCACCTTCAGCGCAAAGATGCTCAGCGCGGCATCCAACTGGCCGTTGGAAACGGCTCGTTGCAATTCTTCATGCGCTTTCAATCCCGATACAGCTTGCTGGTCCAGGGTAGCCAGCAGGGAGACGGCCTCCTGGTTCGAGGCCCTTTTGTGCAACTCCGCCAAAGCACTCTGGAGAGTGGATGCTATTTTCGCGAATTTCTGCTGGTACTCAACGGCTTGATCCTTTTGACCCAACATCGCGGCGAGCATGGCGCCCCGCTCCGTCCCGATCATATCCGCGGCGGAAGTGTCTACTTCCCCGGCCAGGTACTGGCTACGCGCGGTGATGTTGGCGGCGTGCTCCAGGTCTACGCTCAAGTCCCGGGTAATAATCAATGCGGCGGCGCTGATGACCAGCACAACCGCTACCATCATTCCGAATCCGGCTAATAGTTTCCGTGTGAGACTCATGGCTCCCCCGCACTACTGTTTCTTGAACACGATCGTAATCGGCGCGCTGGCCCTGATAGGTTTGCCATCCTGCAGGAAGGGAGCAAACTTCCACTTTTTCACAGCCTCGGCCGCCGGCTTGGTCAGGATCGGGTTCCCGCTAACGATGCTCACCTCCTCCACAGTCCCTGTTTCGGTGACTACCGCGTCCAACTCCACGGTCCCTTCGATCTTCAATTGCCGGGCCATGGCAGGATAGTCGGGCTGGCTCCTGGATGTAACGGCGTTCATCGCCTCCGCGCGAGTGACTTTCTTCAAGGGGCCTTGCGCGAACATAATCGATGCCCCCAGCACAAGCAGGATTTTCACTGACTTCATTGACGTTCGTCCCATGTGGTTAATATCGGCTCTAATCACGGAAACTTTACCGTTCTAATCGGACTGTATGCTCCCGGCGGCGCCAGTTCGTATAATCGAATGTAAAGGTCCCGCCATGAAAAAACGACTCGTCTACGGCATCGCGGTGTTTCTGCTGGGACTGTCGGTGGCGATTGTCGTATGGCTGGGGTCGTTCAACCCGGGACCGGTCAAGCCCACCAATCCCAGCCAGACGCTGATCTTCTGGGCCGGATTCAGCATGATTTTCCTGTTGATGGTGGCACTGATGTGGTATCTCTTCCGCGAAGGCGCCAAGCTGTACCTGGACCGGCAGAGCCATCGGGAAGGATCGCGGCTCAGGACCAAGCTCGTAATGGGCGCGATCACCTTGAGTTGCCTGCCCGTGTCGTTCATGTTCCTCTTTAATTTCGAGCTGTTCAACCGCAACGTGGCTACCTGGATCCGCAAACCCGAGAGCAGCCAGATCGACGTTCTCAGAGGCGTCACCGGAATGCTCAGCAAGGAAATGCAGGACGAGACCGCGGCCCAGGCGGCGCTCCTGGCGGCTCAACCGGAGATCCGTCAACTGCTCGCCTCCGGAGTCCGCACGCCCGGCTTCCTGGAACGGTTCTGCCGCCAATGGGAGCTGGAATCGGCCTCGATAGCGCCGGCCACCCGGGGCGCGCCGCTGGACTCCTGGGGAGCCCGTCCCAGCGCCAACGGCGATGGCCGCACCGTGCTGGCCGATGCCGACGTGATGGAGGGCGGTAGAATTGCCGGAACCGTCCACGTATCGGCGAGCATTCCGGAAGACGTGGCCCTGAACCAGCAAGAGATCCGCACCTGGTCAAAAAACTGGGAGGACTCCTACCTGAGTTGGAAGTACTTCCGCAGCTATTACACCCTCGTCATGGCCCTGATCTCGGTGATCGTGCTTTGCATTTCCACCTGGATCGCGTTCCTCCTTGCCAAGCAGATCGGCATTCCCATCACCGCGCTGCTGGACGCTGCCGGCGAGGTCCGCAAAGGCAATCTGACGCATCGCGTGGAGGTCCGGGCCGCGGACGAACTCGGCTCGCTGGTTCGCGGCTTCAACCAGATGACCCAGGAACTGGAATCCAACGCGCGCGAATTGGACCGGCGGCGCCGCTTCACCGAAGCGATCCTGGAGAGCATTGCCACCGGAGTCATCTCCATCACCGCCGACGGCTCCATCAAGCGGGTCAACCGGGCGCTCTCCAAAATCTTCCCGCCGCAGCAGGTGGAGCAGGCCACCCGGCTGGAGGACCTGTTTTCGCGCGAGGACACCGCCGAGATCAAGTACCTTATGAAGCGCGCGCGCCGCACGGGCGTGGCCACCCGTCAACTGGAGATGCGGACGGCGGACCGGAAACTGAACCTGTCGGTCACGGTTTCGGCGCTGGAGGAGAAACTGACCTCCGGATTCGTGATTGTGCTCGAAGACACCAGCGAACTGCTGCGCGCGCAAAAATCGGCCGCCTGGCACGAAGTGGCGCGGCGGGTAGCGCATGAGATCAAAAATCCGCTCACCCCGATCGGGCTGAGCGCGGAACGAATCGGCCGGCAGTTGGACAAACTGGACCTGCCGCCCAACCCGGCCCGCATTCTGCGCGAATGTTCCGGCATTATCGCCAAGTCGGTGGAATCCGTGAAGACCCTGGTGGACGAGTTCTCGCAATTTGCTCGTTTTCCCTCGGCGCAGCCGGTGCGCTGCGATTTGAATGACGTGGTGAAGGAGGCGCTGGCCATCTTCAAGGACCGGTTGGAGGGCATCAGTATTCGCACCAGCTTTGCGCCCGATCTGCCGCCGGTGAACCTGGACCGCGAGCAGTTTCACCGGGTAGTGGTGAACCTGGTGGATAACGCGGCGGAAGCCATGCAGGATTCGCTGGTGAAGAACCTGTATGTCGCTACCCAGCCGGGCGCGGCCGATACCGTGGAGTTGGTGGTGGCCGATTCGGGCGCCGGCGTCAGTCCGGACGACAAGGAGAAACTCTTCCTGCCTTACTTTTCGACTAAGAATCGCGGCACCGGTCTCGGGCTGGCGATTGTCAGCCACATCGTGGCGGAGCACAATGCGCACATCCGGGTGGAGGACAATCAGCCGGTGGGGGCGCGGTTCACGGTGGAAATTCCCGCCATCCTGGATGCCGAACAATCCGAAGCGCCACGGCCGGCCGCGCTCCGAGTATGAAGCCGCGGCGCATCCTGGTAGTGGATGACGAGCCCGGCATTCGCCAGTCGCTAGGCGGCGTGCTGGAGGACGAAGGTTACGCCGTGGAGGCAGTGGCCGACGGCGAAGCCTGCCTGGATGCGCTGCCGGCCGGTGAGTTCGAACTGGTGCTGCTGGATATCTGGCTGCCCGGCATCGACGGCATGGAGGTGCTGGCGCGCATCCAGGAGGTGCCCTTCCCGGAACGGCCGGTGGTGGTGGTGATCTCCGGCCACGGCAGCATCGAAGCCGCGGTGAAAGCCACCAAGTTGGGCGCTTTCGATTTTCTGGAGAAGCCGCTGTCGATCGAGAAGGTCGCGGTGGTGACCAAGAACGCGCTGGAGCACCGCAACCTGGCCATCGAAAACAGCCGGCTGAAGGCCGACTCGGGCGCGCGATACCGCATCATCGGCGAATCGGTCCCAATGAAGGCATTGCGGCAGCAATTGACCCTGATGGCCGGCACCAACGGGCGCGTGCTGATTTTCGGAGAGAGCGGCACGGGCAAGGAACTGGTGGCCCATGCCATGCACGCGCAGAGCCCGCGCGCGGCCGAAGCGTTCGTGGAAGTGAACTGCGCGGCGATTCCCGAAGAGCTCATCGAAAGCGAGTTATTCGGGCACATCAAGGGCGCGTTCCCGGGAGTCCACGACGGCAAGACGGGCAAATTCCAGAAGGCCGATTCCGGCACGCTGTTCCTGGACGAAGTGGGCGATATGAGTCTGCGCACCCAGTCCAAGGTGCTGCGCGTGCTGGAGGAGCAGCGATTCGAGCCGGTGGGCGCTTCCGAATTCATGCAGGTGGATGTACGGGTGGTGGCAGCCACCAACAAGAACCTGGAAGAGGAGATCGAGCGCGGCAATTTCCGGGAAGACCTGTTTTACCGGCTGAACGTGATCCCGTTTTTCGTGCCTCCGCTGCGCGACCGGCGCGAGGATATTCCGCTGCTGGCCGATCACTTCCTGCGCGAATTCACCACGGCCTACGGCCGGAAGCCGAAAGAACTCACTCCGGAAGCTTATGGCCTGCTGGCAGACTATCACTGGCCGGGCAACGTGCGCGAACTGAAGAATCTGATTGAGCGCATCGTGATTCTGAATCCGCAGGTGCGCGTGGACGCCCGCCATATTCCGCTGCATGCCGCGCGGCGGCAGCCTGACCGCCCGCTGGACCGGTTCGGCAGCCTGCAGGAAGTCCGCGAGGCGGCCGAACGCGAGTACATTCTGAAGAAGCTCGAAGAGACCAATGGCAACGTCACGCGGACGGCGGAACTGTTGGGGCTGGAGCGGAGCAATCTGTACCGCAAGATGAAGGCGCTCGGAATCGGACCCAAAGAGTAAATGAATTGGCCGCCGATGAACGCCGATATATCCACGTCTTCTCAGCTTCTCTTGCGATAAGTGGTATGTTACTCGTCTAAGATCGTCCCGGGGACGTTCGACTCGCAGTTCGCAACATGATACTCTTCCCAAAGCAGGGAGGATGTATTTCCTATATGCGCGCCCCACTCAATGCAACTTCAATTTGCAGATTTCTTTACTTGGTCTGCCTGGCGGCACCGCTGTGCGTGGGCGGAGAGGATCAAGGCCTGCACCGGGCGTTCGAGCAGGCGCTCTACAAACTGGAAGCGTCCGGCCATGGGAGCTACCTGGGAGCCAATGCGGCGCAGCGGCTCGGTCTGGAGTTTAGCGCCCGCGGCGCTACGGTGAAGGCAGGCGATTCCAAGCTGGATGTCGGACTACAGTTCGCCGGCTACGGCTACGGCGGTCGTCTGCTGGCGCCCGCACCGGCTGAGTTGTCCGGCGCCGGGAGCCGTGTGGAATACCGGCGCGGCGGCATCACCGAATGGTACGTGAACGAATCGCGCGGCCTGGAACAGGGCTTCACGCTGGCACACCCTCCGGGAACGGCGCGGGAGGGCGAATCGCTGGTGCTGGCGTTGCGTGTGACCGGCGGGCTGCATCCTGTGTTGTCCCCCGCAGGCGATGCGGTGCTGCTGCAAGCGGGCCGGCAAACGGTATTGCGTTACGCCGGGCTGCGGACGCGCGACGCCCGCGGGCTTGATGTGCCGTCAAGGATGGAAGCCGGGGCTCACGAGATCCGCCTGGTAGTGGAGGACCGCGGCGCAGTGTATCCGCTGGTAGTGGACCCGGTAGTGACCTGGAATCAGGCATCGGAGCTGACGGCGTCTGACGGGTTGGCGGGCGACTGGTTTGGTGCTTCCGTCTCGGTGAGCGGCAAGACGGCGGTAGTGGGAGTCCCCTACAAGACAGTCAACTCGAATACGCTGCAGGGTGCGGCGTATGTGTTCGTTCAAACCGGTGGAACCTGGAGCCAGCAGGCCAAGCTGACCGCCTCCGACGGAGCAGGGAATGACAACTTCGGCGGTTCGGTCTCGGTGAGCGGAAATATCGCCGTGGTGGGGGCCGCCGGGAAAACGGTCAACTCGAATGCGCTGCAAGGTGCGGCCTACGTGTTCGTTCAAAGCGGCGGGATCTGGAGCCAGCAGGCAGAGATAACCGCGTCGGACGGCGCGTCTAACGACCAGTTTGGCATTTCCGTCTCGGTGAGCGGCAACACCGCCGTGGTGGGAGCCTCGTACAAAACGGTCAACTCGAATGGGGTGCAAGGTGCAGCATACGTGTTCGTTCAAAGCGGTGGAACCTGGAGCCAGCAGGCCAAGCTGACCGCTTCGGACGGAGCGGCGAATGACCAGTTTGGCGATTCGGTCTCGATCGGCAGCGGGGTTGCCGTGGTCGGGGCCGTCCAGAAGAACTCCTATCAGGGTGCGGCATACGTATTCGTGCAGAACGGGGTGACGTGGAGCCAGCAGGCAAAGTTGACCGCGTCCGACGGGGCAGCAAGTGACTACTTCGGCACATCCGTCTCGTTGAGCGGCAGCACCGTTCTGGTGGGAGCACGGTCTAAGACGGTCAACTCGAATGCGGGGCAGGGTGCGGCATACGTATTCGTGCAAAGTGGGGTGGCGTGGAGCCAGCAGGCCAAGCTGACTGCTTCGGACGGAGCGGCGAATGACCAGTTTGGCGATTCGGTTTCGGTCAGCGGCAACATTGCCGCGGTGGGGGCACTGGGGAAGAATTCCAGCCAGGGCGCGGCGTACGTGTTCACGCAAAAGGGCGGGACCTGGAACCAACAGTCGGGATTGACCGCGTCCGACGGGGCGAGCAGCGACTATTTCGGCACTTCTGTCTCAGTGAGCGGCAACACCGCCGTGGCCGGGGCACTCATGAAGAGCGTCAACTCCAATCCGCGACAGGGCGCCGCGTACGTGTTCACGCAATTGCCCTCGGCCACAACGCTATCGGCGGCTCCGAATCCGGCGGTATTTGGCACGCTGGTGACCTTGACCGCCACGGTGACTCCCGCTGCCGCCACCGGGACCGTGACCTTCTACGATGGCGCCACGGTGCTGGGAGTGGCTCCGGTATTGAGTGGAGTGGCCACGTTCCCCACCACGCTGCTGGCGTCGGGATCGCGCTCGTTGACGGCACTCTACGTGGGTGGGGGCGCCGCGGCTTATGGAACCAGCCTGTCCCCGGCGTTTGGCGAGAGGGTCAACGCGCAGCCCGCAGACCGATACATCACCGCGAGCGGCAGTCCGTTCGGGGCAGGCGGGAATCCGATTAGCGTGGCGGTGGGCGATTTCAACGGCGACGGAAAAGCAGACCTGGCGATCGCCAATTTTTTTGGCGGCGTCACGGTATTGCTCGGGAACGGCAGCGGCAGCTTCACAGCCGCGCCCGGCAGTCCGTTCGCGACCGGCACCAGCCCCTCTTCGGTAGCAGTAGGCGATTTCAACGGCGACGGCAAGCCGGACCTGGCAGTCGCCAATCAAAGCAGCGGGAACGTGACGGTGTTATTGGGCAATGGGAGCGGCGGCTTCACGCAGGCGCCCGGGAGTCCCGTTCCGGTGGGATCGAATCCGAAATCCGTGGCAGTAGGCGATTTCAACGGCGATGGGAACGCGGACCTGGTGGTCGCCAATTTTGGGAATCCCCTCAACGGCGGCGGCGGTCTGACCGTATTGCTGGGGAACGGGAGCGGTGGCTTCTCGCAGGCGGGCGGAAGCCCCCTGGCAGTAGGCGCGACTCCCGTCTCCTTGGCAGTGGCGGATTTCAACGGCGATGGAATGGCGGATGTGGTCATCGCCAACGAGACGGCCAATACCGTAACCATCATGTTGGGGAACGGGAGCGGCGGCTTCACCCCAGCCGGCGGGAGTCCCTACACCGTCGATTCGAACCCAATCTCCCTGGCGCTGGGCGATTTCGACGGCGACGGAAAGGTGGACCTGGCGGTCGCCAATTACGGCGGCAATGACGTCTCGGTATTGCTGGGGAACGGGAGCGGCGGCTTCACGCAGGCAGGGGCCAGTCCGTTCCCGGTGGGAACCAGTCCGTATTCCGTGGTCGTCGGGGACTTCAACGGAGATGGCAAGGCGGATCTGGCAACCGCTAACCTGGGAAGCAACACCGTAACGGTGCTGTTGGGAAATGGAAGCGGCGGTTTCACGCAGGAGACCGGGAGTCCGTTCGCGGCAGGGTCGGCTCCGATCTCGTTAGCGGTGGCGGATTTCAACGGCGACGGAAAAACGGACATGGCTGTCGCGGATGAAACCACCAATGGCGTCACGGTGTTGCTGGGTCTCGCCGGCGTCAATCTCAGTTTGCCCGGCCAATCGTTCACGTCCCTTGGAACTTCCAACGGAGGCCTGTATCCGTCGGTGCCGGTAGGCTTCGCGGTGACGCCGTGCCCGACTTGCTCCGGAAGCTGGACGGCGACTTCTAATGTGCCCTGGGTGATCATCACTTCGGGCGGCAGTGGGACCGGACCCGGAACGGTCCGCTTCAACGTGTTCAGCAACACCACCACCAGTGCCCGCACAACAACGATTCAGGTCACCCTGGGCAGTTACGTCGCCAGCTTCACAATCACCGAAGCGGCATCCACCGCCCCGGCTTTCAACCGGCAGGTGACTTTCCTCTATCAACAGACGTTGGGGCGCGAGCCGGATCAGGGAGGATTTGCTTTCTGGCTGGGCCAGAGCCAGGTCGCCCTCGGCGCCATGACAGGCGACTTCCTCGATAGCCCCGAAGGGCAGGCTTCCGATTTCGCGGTGATGGCCATGTACCAGGCAATCACCGGCGCCCCGCCGGCGTATGCTACCTACCTGGCAAACCTCCAGGCGCTTCGCAACGGGACTTCCGCGCAGTCGCTTTTCTCGGCGATCCTCGCCGGCATCCCGCCAGCCAGTTTGGAAGCGACGACAACCAGGATCTATCAGAACATGCTGGGGCGGGCGCCCACCCCATCGGAGCTTACGGCGGGGGTCGCCCTCCAGCCGTTCGCTTTGTTCAACAGCCTGTTCACCGGCGATGAGTTCGAGAGCAAGGGAACGTTCAAAACTGACCACACCAATTCGCTATACGTCACCATGCTGTATTACCTGATTCTGGAACGAGCCCCAGACCAATCCGGGTTCGCCTTCTGGCTGAACGTGGCCAATGGCGGCGGCCCCGGAATTTACTACAACCAGAATCCGGGCATCGTCGGGTCCAGTTCCACGCAGTTGCTGATTCTGGGTAACGCCCCGAACGAAGGATTCACGGGCAGTTCGGAGTTCCTGGGCGGATTCCAATAAGAGAAGCCGGGGATCTGGATTCGGTCTACGATTGGCGGCAGCGCGACTACCCGCGGGCAGGATGGCCCGGGCGATGCCCAGACCATGCTCGGGGCCGCAAACCAGGGTGCGCCGGATCGGCAGATCGAGCGCGCCCTGGAGGAGCGTGATCCGCTCTCTTCGTCCGCTTGCGCCGGATATCAACCGGAGCGCGTCTTATTTCTTCTTCTGCTGCTTCTGCTCGTTCAGGGCGACGCGCGCCTTCACCATCTTCTTGATCAACGCGGCGGATGGGGGCTGGTCCACCGGAAAACGGATGGTGCCTTTCGATGTCTCGAATTTCGCAAGCTCCTTTTGGAAGGTAGCGATTACCGCCGAGCCCATGGGGAACAGGCTGCAGTGGTTGGTGAACGCCGCGTACCCGAACAGAAGCCCCTTGTACTTGAACATGGGCATCTGGTAGCTGATCGCTTCGGTCGCCTCCGGCGGTACGGCGGACCGGATGGCGGCGCGAATCCGGGTCAAGGTGGTGCGTGCAGGCTCCGGGACTCGTTCCAGATATTCATCCACGGTCCGCGGCGGGAAGATCGCTTTTTTCATATCCTCTTCTACGGTAACTCCGTTTTCCAATGGGCTATCGGAGGCCCGTGGGTTTAGTTTGGCTGGTTCCCCCTCGGTGGGTCATTTTCCCCGGATTATAAGGCGGGATTCTGAAGATCCCAAAGGCCCAAGACAATTGGGTGAACCGTTCCATGTCCACGGCACTATATTCGATGGAGAGAGAGCTGTGGGCCGCAGAATCATCAAGCGCGGGTCCGGACGGCAGATGTTGGATGGCAAGGGCTTCCGCCTCCCTGACGAGATTCGTTACATCCAGGACAAGGCCGCAGATCACGACGGGCGCATGGTCACCGTCGGTCACCTCATCCTGTTTTCCACCGACACCGGCGACGCCTGGCTGACCGACGTCACCGCCATTTTGCCGCTCGACTGGCCAGGGACGGGGACCCCGAACCAGTCCACCTGGAGGAAACCGATACCAGCTCCGCCATCGAATGGAAGGGCCACTATCGCATCGAAGGGCCGGCAAGTTGTCGACTTCCAGGGCGCCCACGTACGCCTGGACGGCTTCCTTGATGTTGCCCAGCGCGGCATCCTGCGTTTCGCCTTGGGTGACGCAGCCGGGAAGGCTGGGGCACTCGGCGATCCAGAAGCGATCTTCCCCGCGATAGATGAGAACCTGTCGCATACGTTCGTTATGGCCGATTCCGAGGCCGATAGGGAGAGAGAATTCAACTACCCGGACGTGGCAGTTGCCGCCTCCGCCGCGCTTCCAAGTTACGGCCACCACGAATACGTCTTTCCGGCCAAGCCCAACCCGCGGTTCAAAGCAATTTCAAAAGACCGCATGCATGGGATTTTGGGAAGCGGTTTCGGCGGGTGGCGAAGCTTGCACGCGTCGATGCTCTGCGCATCCATGATCTCCGCCATTTCGCCGCCTCGACGCTGACGGGCGTCGGCATAGAGGTCAACATCATCGGACTGCTGACCGGGCACAAGAGCCGGGAATTGCGGCGGTATCAGCATCTCCGGGAAGAGCTGAAGCGCAAGACTGTCGACCTGATTGCGGGGGTATTGAAGACATCTGGCGAGGGCGGAAACAGTGCATCTAGCAGTAAGTGCTACAGTTTTCGACGACCACTCTATGCCAGATCTGGCATACAATGGGATCGTGCCCGTAGTGCCGGAACAACCGCGCAAGCTGATTTGGCTTGTCGACTCTCTCGTTCGGCTGACTGGCTTTCCGCCGATGGGTCGTAAGAAACTCGGTTTCGCGCTGTACCAATCGCAAATCGGTCAAGAGGCCTGAGAGTGCCAAGATCCTGCACGGTTTCACGGACACGGTGTGGCAGGTGCGCGCAGACGATCGGAGCGGCACGTATCGCACTGTGTATGCGGCACAACTTGGGGAAGCGGTCTACGTTCTTCATGCCTTCGAAAAGAAGGCAACATCGGGAATCGCGACCCCAACGGGAAATGGATCTGATCCGTCAACGGCTTCAACTTGCACGCAAGCTGGCGGGGAAATGAGGACAGTGAAGATGCCGAATCGAGACTTTACACCGAGTTCCGGAAACGTGTTTGCCGACTTGAACCTTCCACATGCCGACGATCTGCTGGCGAAAGCAGAACTGGCCGCGAAGATAATCGCCGAGATCCAGCGCCGACGACTCACGCAGAGCCAAGCGGCCACGGTTCTCGGAATTGATCAGCCCAAAATATCTGCGCTCAAGCAGGGCAAGTTATCGGGATTTTCAATCGAGAGACTGATGCGGCTTCTGTTGAAGCTCGGGCGCGATGTCGAAATTACGGTGAAGAATAGGTCGAGGCCCGGATCAGTTGCCAGACTTCGTGTTGCGTGACCGCTTAACCCGGGGGCTGCTACCGCCGGCCATCAATGTATCCCTTGGTTTCCGGAGAGCTGCAGGCGTGAATTCGGCGCGCTAACGTGGAATTGATGGGCATCAATAACGAACCCGAGCCCGGACAGGGTCTTGCCACACCGAGCATCGAATCGGTGGCCGACTCGCACCCGAGGCTGATTGCGGAGTTTCGAAAGCTCGATCCAATTGCAACAGCTGCGTCGTTTGGGGCCCTACTCATCGCTCCAGAGTTGCAGGCAAATTGTTATCGCCTTGAGTATCTCGTTCACTTGGCGGTGGCTTACTGCGATGGGAAAGCGGGTACACTACTCCCGCCAAGCCCGGCGAGACTCTCGTACTGTATGCCAACGGATTTGGCCCCACATCCACGCCAGTAGTCAGCGGCTCGACCGCGCAATCGGGCACGCTTTCTCCGCTCCCCACGGTCACCATCGGCGCAAACCCCGCCACGGTCTCGTACGCCGCGCTCATCTCGCCGGGACTCTACCAGGTCAACGTTGTTGTGCCCTCCGCCGCGCTCACCGGCGATAATCAGATCGCCGCTTCCGTCGATGGCGTATCGGCGTGTCCAGTCAAGGACACATCGTCCAGTCGGTGAAAGACCGACCGAGGTCAAAAGGCTCAGACCTCGTAGCTGGGGAGGCGTCGTGGCGCGAAAGCAAGACGACGGAGCCCTCCGACAACAT
>JARLGM010000143.1 GCA_031292755.1 Candidatus Sulfopaludibacter sp. | reverse complement strand
CACGAAGTATGCGATCCCCATGCCGGTTCCGGCATGGAACATCTCCGCGAAGGCAAAGAAAAAGATGAACGGAAAAAGATAGTTGAAGAACAGCGCCGAGCGGTCCCGCATGGTCAGGCGCATGTTGTTTTTGAACAGGGCGATATACGATCTCATTCCCGCAGACTCTTTCCGGTCAGTTCGATGAAGGCTTCCTCCAGCGACGGCCGCTTGATGCGGATATCCGCCAGTTCCAGGCCCTGCTCGTCGAGCCACTTCATCATTTCGACAATGGTCCGGGCGGGACGGTGCGAGGTGACCGTCAGAATGGTGCGGCGTTCGTCCAGCGCCGTCTTCACGGCGTCCGCCCATTGCGGCAGCTCGCCCGCCGCCACCGCCTGCGCGCATTCGATTTCGATGGTGGAATCGGAGAGCGTCTTCTCCTGAATCTGCCGCGGCGTCCCGATGGCGATGATGCGCCCCTCATCGATAATGGCCACGCGGTCGCAGAGCTTTTCGGCCTCTTCGATGTAATGCGTGGTGAGCAGAATGGTGCGCTGTTCGCGCCGTAGATTCTGGATGAGCTCGTGAATTTCCAGGCGCGCCTGCGGATCGAGACCCGCGGAAGGTTCGTCCAGAAACAGAGCCTGTGGGTCGTTCAGCAGCGCCAGCGCCAGGGCCAGCCGCTGTTTCTGTCCGCCCGAGAGGTGCATGTAGAACGATTCGCGCTTCTCCCAAAGCTGCAGTCGCCGGAGCAGTTGCGAGGTGTCCACGGTGCGCGTATACAGGCTGGAGAACACCTCGATGGCCTCGCGAACCTTCATCTTCTCTTGCAGATTGGTGGCTTGCAGGCACACGCCCAGGCGGTCTTTTAACTGCGCCGTCTGCACTTCCGGATCGTACCCGAGCACACTGACCCGTCCGCCGGAACGCGTGCGCAGGCCCTCCAAAATCTCCACCGTGGTGGTCTTGCCCGCGCCGTTCGGGCCCAGCAGGCCAAACACCTCCCCGGCGCGCACTTCGAAATCGATGCCCTTTACGGCTGCGAAGCTCCCATAGCTCTTCTTGAGCCCCTCAACTTCGATTGGGTTGTCCACGGATTCATTTCAGTTTCTCACACGCGCGCGGCCTATAATGGCTCCATGCCGGAAATTGCCGGGCAGGTCGTATTGATTACAGGCGCCAAGGGTGGACTGGGAAGTTCGGTGACGCGCGCCTGTCTGGATGCCGGCGCCACAGTGGCAGGCACTTCTCGCTCCATCGCGAACGCCGATTTCGCTCATCCGCACTTCGCCGCCGTTCCGGCGGATCTTTCGGACCCGGCGGCGGCTCAACATCTGGTCGATACCGTCATCCAAAGCCTCGGCCGTATCGATTCGCTGATTCACGTGGCGGGCGGGTTTGCGGGAGGCGCGCCGATACACCAGACCGATGAGGCCACCTGGGACAGCATGATGAACCTCAACGCTCGCGCCGCGTTTCACATCCTGCGCGCCGTCATTCCGCCCATGCGGAAGGCGGGCACGGGAAGGATCGTGGCCATCGGCAGCCGCGCCGGAGTGCAGCCTGCCGTGAATATCTCGGCATACAGCGCTTCCAAGGCAGCGCTGGTCTCTCTCGTACAGACCGCCGCGCTGGAGAATCGCGACGCCGGCATTACGGCCAACGCGATTCTGCCCGGCACCATCGATACCCAGGCCAACCGCAAGTTCGATCCCACCGCGGGCGGGGAAACCTGGATCGCTCCCGAACGGCTCGCGGCCCTCGCCCTGTTTCTGATTTCCGATGCCGCCGCACAGATTACCGGCGCAGCGATTCCCGTGTACGGGGCGCAGTTGTAACACTGCCCGGAAATTCCGGGACGCCTGCTTTGCGTCCGCCAGGCCTGCAAGTTTCAGGCCTGATACCGCATGCATCCCGCCCACTCTCGGAATTACGGCGTCCTCTATGCTCACGAACTTGGATGGACTCCCGGCGCCGTGAGTTTCATCCCATCCCGGACGGGATGTGACGCAGGCCACACAACGCGATTCAATGGAACCCTCACTCGTGTGTTCCGCATCTAACCGGATGAGGATAATGGTCTCGCCCGGTAAAAAATCATTAGGTGTGACCCTGCTCTTCTGCGCCGCTTGCCTGGCACAAAGCGAAGGGCAGGACGCGACGCCCGTACCGCTGCAATCCACCGGCCAGCAAACCGACGTTCCGCCGCAGGTTCCCGCCGGAAGCACCAGTATCCCGGACGCGCAGATTAATAAGGACACGCGGACCCCAAAAGCGGCAACCCCGGGCGCTCAACCGAAGCGCATCCTCGGGGTGATGCCCAATTACCGCGCCGTCAGCGCGGGCGCAATCCCGCCACCCCCCACCGCCAAAGAGTCCTTCAAAATTGCCACCCAGAACAGCTTCGACTACTCGGCCTTGATCTTCGTCGGAATCACGTCGTTAATGGCGGAAGGATCGAATACCCATCCGCAACTGCACAAAGGCATCGAAGGGTACGGAAGATACTACTGGCGCGGCTTTCTCGACAAAACGGACGGAAATTACCTGGTGATTTTCGCCTTGCCGACCCTTTTTCACGAGGACGAACGATACTTTGCCATGGGTACGGGCGGTTGGTTCAAGCGCGCCATCTATTCCGCCTCGCGCATTCTCATCACGCCCGACTACAACGGTCACAACACCTTTAATGCCGCCGAGATTTTCGGCCGCGGCATTTCTCAAGGCATTTCCGGATTCTATTATCCTAGTCAGGACCGCACTGCCGGCGCGCTCGCGGTGAAATACGGATGGGCCATCGGGCGCGACGCCCTGACCAACGTCTTTCGCGAGTTCTGGCCGGATATTTCCTCCCACGTGTTGCACCGCCATCCCAAAACCGGCACCCCCACGCCGTGAGAAACTGATCTGCATGGCTGTCTCCCTGGTCGCCGCCGTTCTGGCGTTGTCCGGCTCACTTGTAGCCGGCTCCAATTTCAACATTCCGCTCTGGGACGAGGGTAAGGTGCCCCTCGCCACCGGCAACGGACCCCTGGACGCGCCGTTTCTCACCGTCTTCCGTCCGCCGGAAGGGAAGCGCAACGGAGGCGCCGTGGTGATTGCGCCGGGCGGCTCCAACATCATGTTGATGTATGGAGTCGAAGGCCTCGATGTGGCCGAGCGGTACAACAGTTGGGGCGTTACTGCCTTCGTGCTGACTTACCGGCTGTCTCCGCGGTACGCCGAAAACGTGCGCGTGATGGAAGGCAAGCGGGCGGTGCAGGTGGTGCGGTCGCGCGCCGGCGAATTCCAACTGGACCCGAATCGCGTAGGGTACATCGGATTTTCGGCCGGCTCGAATACGGCGCGCAGCGTGGCGGGCACCTCCGCGCCAGGCGACGCGAATGCGGCCGATCCCATCGGCCGGTTCAGCTCGCGGCCGGATTACCTGGTGCTGGTGTATGGCGTAGGGCATGCCGCGCCGGGTGAATCGCTCCAGAGTTTTCCGCCCACGTTCCTGGTCTCGGCGGCGGCCGATACGGGACCTTCGCTCGGCAACGCACAACTGTTCGCCGACCTGATCCGCGCCGGAGCGACGGCGGAAATTCACGTGTATCAGAAGGGACGCCACGGGTTCGGCAGCGGCTTCGGCAGTCCGGAATTCTCGGACTGGATGGGGCGGTTGGAACTGTTCCTCAAGCTGGGCGGTTTTCTTCCGGAGGCCAGGTAAAATGCGCGGCTTCCTGTTGGCATTCGTCGCGGCGCTGGTGCTGGTTTCCGCGCCCGCCGGTGCGCCGAAGGTAGTGAACGACGGCCATGGCGATTATGTCTACGTGCCGGCCGGAGCGTTCCGCATGGGCGACAACTTCGGCGACGGAGACCCGCGGGAGCGGCCTGTCCACGTGGTGGAGCTCGACGCGTTTTATATCGCCAGGTTCGAGATGACCAATGGCGAGTGGAAGAAGTTCCGCGACGATGCCGGGTACGACGATCCGAAATTCTGGCCGGGCGGCAGGGCGGTGCCCAGGAACCAGGTCCCCTACTGGAACGATGCCCGCAATCACGGCGGCGGCACTCCGGACACGGACAATTATCCGCTGCTCGGCGTGAATTGGGATTCGGCCGTGGCCTACTGCAACTGGCTCAGCGCCAAAACCGGGAAGAAGTACCGCCTGCCTACCGAGGCCGAATGGGAGAAAGCCGCGCGCGGCGCCGATCAGCGGCGCTACCCGTGGGGCAACGAGGTCGATCGCTCCTACGCGAATTACGTGGGCGCGCAGAAGTTCGATACCGGCCAGTTGGTGGGCTATTACGACGGCAGCATGCGTGGCACGCTACAGACGCACAACAACGCCTCCCCATACGGCGCCATGGATATGGCCGGCAACGTGATGGAATGGTGCTCGGACTGGTACGGCCGCGATTACTACTCGGTGTCGCCGCGCGAGAACCCCAAGGGGCCGGCGGATGGGGCCTACCGGGTGATGCGCGGCGGGACGTTTTTCATGGAGCCGTTCGAGCTCCGTTCCTACGCGCGGACGGCGGCGTGGCCTTCCTTTCAGGGACATCGCATGGTAGGATTCCGGGCGGTGCGCGAGCCTTGATCTACGGAACCCAGGCGGCGGCGCCCTCGATCGCGCCCAACTCCGGTTCCTGAACGAAAACCACGGCGCGCTGCGATGGACCGGGAGCTTCCACAAGCTGGCTGAAAACGCCGCCCTTCTTGATCGAGCCGAGCTTGCGCAGACTGCGCAGGATGGCCACGTGATGGAGCCGGCGGCCATGATTCTCGCCGGCTCCCACCTGCGATTCCGCGGAATTATCCGCGATGGCCAGAAAAACACCCGCCGCGTGCGGTGCATCGCTTACGTCCACCTGGAGGCCCGAGCCGTTCCGGGCAATGCGCACGGCGGCTTTGGGACGCTGCGCGGCGGCGGTGAGCGCCTGACGGGCGCGGGCGCTATCGCTGCCGTTGAATTCGGTGGTCCCGTCGACTACCATTTGCGGAGTGTAAGGGCCGTCCGGATGGAGCAGGCGGGCGTAGTCCTCCTGCCGTTGCGTAAAGGCATGGGAAGAAAAGCGGTCTTTCCAGCCCAGGTGATTCCAATAATCGACGTGCTCGCTGAGGACGATGACCTGAGGGTCGAGTTGTTCCAGTATATGATCGGCCGGGGGACAACTGGAGCAGCCTTCGGAGGTGAACAGTTCGACCAGGACCGGAACGCGTGTGGGCTCAGTGGCGCAGAAAACAGCTCCGCAGAAAATGAGGGGGACAAGATTTCGTAGCACAGACAGCCTGCCTTCAGTCTAGCGCGGCTACGGCGTGCGGCAGGCCCGAGACTCCGACTGCCTTATTTTTTTACAACACGCTTGGTGACGACGCGTTTGTGCGCTTTGTACCTGCTCGACTTGAACCGGCTTACTTTTCCCACCTTGGTGGGCTTGACGTTGCCGGTTTTGGCCTTGTGGGCCGGTGGCCTCTTCGCCGCCTCGCCGGAAGCGGCCAATCCGCAAGCCAGGGCCAGCGCGAGAGCTAATGTACGAAATCTCATCTTGCACCTATTATCGGCGCAACGTGCGTGTTCCACAAGTATAACTTTAGAAAGCTGATGGCTGTCAGCAAAAGGCAGAATGCCGCGGAGAGCTTCCATAGCTTTTCCACAGGGGCACCTTCCAGGCGCGGCGTCCCCGCCAGGTAGCCGATTCCAAACCCGCCGGCCAGTCCGCCGATGTGCGCCGCGTTATCGATATGGGGAATGATAAAGCCCATCACCAGGATGTAAACCGCCCAACGCACGAACGCGCCGCGGATGGCGTCGCCCATGGGATTGCGGTGCCGGAAGCCGAGCGCGATCATGGCGCCCACCAGGCCGCAGATCGATGCCGAGGCTCCTATGGAAACCACCTGATCGTTCCACAAGCTGCTCAACAGGTATCCGCAGACCCCGCCGATGAAATAGATCACCAGCATGCGGTTGGTGCCGAAGATCTGATCCACCATCGCGCCCACGTCGAACAGCGCCCAGGAATTGAACAGGATGTGAAGCAATCCGCCGTGCAGAAAGTTCGCCGTGACCAGGCGCCACCATTGTCCGCTCTCCAGCACCGCGTATTTCGCGCCGAAAAAGTACAGAGTCTTGGTGTCCAGGCCCATGGCGTCGCCGGTTCCGGCCTTCATGGCATAGATCGTGGTGGCCAGGTAGAACCCGAAATTGATGACCAGGATCAGAACCGTGGTAAATCGCGCCTGCGGGATCAACCCGCCGAGCAGGGGCGTATCGCTGCGCCGCTCGATGGCGCGCGGGCCAACCCGCTCGTTGCAATAGGGACAGACGCGGTCCTTATCGGTGATAAATGCCCTGCAATGCGGGCACATGCGGCGTGAATCCATGAGCCCTTATGATAGCAACCCGCATGGCTGCCTCTCTGGCGCAGTCTGCTACAATCGAAGATCCCGCATGGTAAAAACGGAGCGCGAATATCGCGACGATATTGTCCAAATTGGCCGGCTGGTCTTTCAAAAGGGTTGGGTGGCGGCCAACGACGGGAATATTTCGGTCCGGCTGGATGCCGAGCGTATTTTGTGCACGCCGACGGGCGTTTGCAAGGGGATGATGCATCCCGACGACCTGATCGTGGTCGATTGCAAAGGCAACAAGATCTTCGGGCGGCGCGAGCGGACCAGCGAGATCGCCATGCACCTCACGGTCTACGAAATGCGCCCCGAGATCAGGGCGGTGGTGCATGCCCATCCTCCGGTAGCCACGGGATTTGCCACGGCCGGCCGGCCTCTCAATCTGGCGCTGTTGCCGGAAGTGATCATCGGGCTGGGCTGCGTGCCCCTGGCCGGTTACGGATTGCCGGGAACCCCGGAACTGACCGAGCCGATGCTGCCGCTGATCCCCAAGTACGACGCTCTGCTCATGGCCAACCACGGCGCGGTGTGCTACGGGGAAGACGTGTTCCAGGCGTACTTCCGGATGGAAACCATGGAGCACTTCGCACGCATCAACCTGGTGGCCGAGCTGCTCGGCGGGGCCAAGGTACTGCCGCGGCCGGAAGTGGACAAGCTGCTGGATTCGCGGACGCGGTATGGCGTGAAAGCCAAAGTGAGCGGCGAACCGGGCTGCCCCGTGGCGGCGGACGAGATGCATGCGGGACCGGCCTGCGGGCTCGCCGGGCCGGGCTCTGAAGAACGGTTTTATGTGACGCGCAGCGAGCTGATCGGTCTGGTGGACGAAGCGCTTAAGGCGCGCGGAATTGCCTGAGAATATGTGGGGAGAACGATAGATGGGTGAAGCGTTAGGAATGATCGAAACACGCGGCCTGGTGGCCATGATCGAGGCCTGCGACGCCATGGTCAAAGCCGCCAAGGTGACGCTGGTCGGCTGGGAAAAGATCGGTTCGGGCTATGTGACGGCCATGGTGCGTGGCGATGTGGCGGCGGTTCGGGCGGCCACCGATGCAGGCGCCGCGGCGGCCCGCCGGGTAGGCGAACTCATCGCGGTGCACGTGATTCCGCGCCCGCATCAAAGCCTGGAAGATGTTCTGCCAATCGGCAAGAGCCAGGCGCAGGGCGCCGGCAAGTAGCCGGCGGCACGTCATGATCCTGGCCCGCGTGGTGGGCACCGTGGTGGCTACACGGAAAGACCCTCGCCTGGAAGGCAAGAAGTTGCTGGTGCTCAAGCCGGTGTCGCCGGAAGGTAAAGACGAGGCCGGTTATGTCATCGCCGTGGACACGGTCAGCGCCGGCTTCCGGGAGAAAGTGCTGGCCGTCTCCGGCAGTTCGGCGCGGCTGGCCGAGGGGTGCAAGGATACGCCGGTAGACACGGCGATCATCGGCATCGTCGACGAAGTGCATCTGGATTAGCTCATGTATCTGGGCCGCGTCATCGGTTGTCTGTGGGCCAGCGTGAAGAACCAGTCCATGGTAGGCCAGCGCCTGTTGGTGGTCCAGCCGTTGACGCCGGAACTCAAAGAGACCGGAAAGTGCCTGGTTTGCGGCGATTCCACGGGCGCCGGAGCCGGGGAATTGATCTACTGGGTGAGGGGTAAAGAAGCGAGCTTTCCCTTTCTGCCCACCGAGCCCCCGTTCGACACTTCCATCGTGGGAATCGTGGATAGCGTACATGTGAAACGGCCGGATCCTCCGGCCGCGCCGGCCGCCGAAAGCGGCAAACGGAAACGGAAGAGTTAGCCTATGCTGATTGCGCAAGTGATAGGGGAACTGGTGGCGACGCAGAAGCACGCCAGTCACGAGGGGCGCAAACTGCTGCTGGTGCAGCCGCTGAATCTGGATGGCAGCAATCGCGGGGACGCGGTGGTGGCGCTCGATGCGGTGGATGCCGGGGTCGGTGACAAGGTTCTGCTGACTACCGAGGGCTTCAGTGCCATGACCTCCGTGGGCCGCCCGAACTCACCGATCGATATGGCGGTTATCGGCTTTATCGACGATATTGAACTGATTCCAGGCGCCGCCTGAGCGGCTGCTGCGGCGGCCGCGGCTGATGAGCGTCACGCCGAGTACGGCCATCACCACCCATTTCCCGATTTCCACGGCGAAGAATGCGCCTTCCATCACCAGCAGTCTGTTGCGGTAGCCGGAACCGAGGGTGGCCGGCAGGAAGTCGGTTAGTCTGCCGAACGAGACAACCTCCGGCCAGATGGCGAACCTTTGGACTGCCACGCATACGATCAGCACCACGGCTAGCGTGAGTGAGAATTTGCTTTCGCTGGTGCCGAAGAGCAGGAAAAACAGGAAGAATACGCCCAATACGATTTGGGCCCCCTGCCACAGGTTCAATTCGGTCCGCGTGAGTTCGGCGGTCTCATAGCGAAGCAGCATCAGGGTCTCCGCCGGGCCGAGAACCTTGATCCGCAAGGTTGCGGCCGGGTCGGATTCCTGCAGCAAGCGATCTGCCGCCCGGCTGTTTTCGTTCACCAGCCAGGTAACCAGGAATCCGCCCGCGAGCCACATGCCGAGCAGGAGACAGGCGAACCGGCGGGAGTGCATAATGAATCCCTGATTCTAGCGCACCTGTCAGCCGTCTATCTTCCAGGTGTGCAGGCAGTCCGGCTGTGCCGTCCGTTGGAACGCCGCCAAATGCTGCACGCCCGAGCGCTCGCCGTTTAAACGAACTCTTGCCGCGCACAGACAGCGGCGCGCCCATTCGATCAGTTCGCAGGCCTCTCGCAGGCGCGCCGGACCTTGTGCGCGCGGCAGTTGGGCAAGCGCGCCCTGCACAGCCGCAACATACAGCCGGGCGGCACGTTCCGCGCCCGCGAAATCGCCGGATTGTACAGCCTGGCGGAGGACTCCTTCCTCGGGTTGCACCGGATCGTTCATTTGCCGTTAGCCCCCGTTCTGCTGGTTGACTTGCATTTGCTGGAACATCTGGGAAAGATAGCTGTACTGCTGCTCCATGGACGCAATGGCGGCATCCGCGGCCGCCATCTGGGCGTTGAGATTGGTCGTCATGGTGTTAATCCGGTCCTGATCGTCGCTAATCGATTGGTTGTCGCGCGTGATGGAGTCCTTCAGGTTGTTGATGCTCGACTGAAAGACGCCGCTGGTGGAATCGGTCAGACCGTTCAGCGCGTCGTTGGCGGTCTTCAGAAAACCACCGGTGGAGGTGGACCCCAGGAAACTCGCGAGCTGCGTGAGCTGGCCCTGGGTGGCGCTGGCAAACACCGAGCTGTCCAATGACAGAACTCCGGTCTGGTCGAACTGGAGACCGAGCGAGGTCAGCGAGGAAATTCCGTCGGTGCCGGTGGAGTAGCCCGTGATCTGGTTCAGGACCTGGGAGAGGCTGGAAAGCACGCTCTGCCCCTGCAACGCTCCGGTGCCCTGTCCGCGGTTGGTATTGATTTCCGCTTTGGCCGCGTTGTATGCGGTCACAAAACCCTGTAGCGCGACGGACACTCCATTGGCGTTTTGCCCCACCGTGATGGTGGTGGTTCCGGCGCCGGCCGGCGTGACCGACACTCCGGGAGCCAGCGTAATCACCGAACCGTTGGTGCTGAGAGGATCGGAGTCCGCGGCGGGTTTGCCGTTTACCCGGTAGGTGGTGGCCTGGCCATCCACCAGAGGGCTTAGCAAATCCCCGTTTGACGTGCCGTTGAGGGAGGTCAACTGGATCGTCACTGCCTCCATCTTCCCATCGTGAATGGAGAGCCGGTAATCGGTGGAACCCTGGCTGCCCACGTTTACCACGGCCGCCTGTACGCCGGCCGAACTGCTGTTGATGGCACTGGCAAGGCCCGACAGGCTGACATCGTTGGTATTGATGGTGTAGCTGTTGTCTCCGATCGAAAGAGTGTAGCTGGTGGCATCGCTGATGCCGGAAACCGACGGATCCGTTACCTGGGTCAATCCGTCGCTGCTCATGGCGCTGGCATGGGTGCCCATGGTGTCCACTTCCACGGTGTAGGTTCCGGCGGCGGGCGTGCCGCTGAGCGAGGCCGTCGCTACCGAGGTGTCCGCCGAAACGGCAGTGTAGGAGCCTAGGCTGAGAGCGCTGTTTAAAGCGGAAATGGACGATTGCAGGTTGGAGAAATCGCCATTGAGCGTATTCAGTTCGCTGGACTGCGCCTGCAGCGTGGCCACTTCGCCCTGCATCTGCTGCATGGGCAAGGACGCGAACGATACGGCCCGCGAGATCACCTGCTGAAAACTGGTGGAGAACTGGCTGTTTCCCGTGAATATACCGCTGACCGGGCTGCTCATCACGAATCCTTAAATCGAAAGGCCCGGACGGCCCGGCTCTGCACCGGCCCGCCCGGGGTTACGCAGCGCTAGCTTACCCTCGGAGGAGAGTGAGCACCTGCTGCGGGGCTGAGTTTGCCTGGGCCATGGCCGCGATGGATGCCTGTTGCAGCACCTGCGACTTGCTCAGGTTGGCCGCCTGCGCCGCGACGTCGGCGTCACGGATTTGAGATTCGGCCGAAGAAAAGTTCGTGATCTGCGATTGCGCCAGGCTGATGGCGTAATTCAACTGGTTTTGGCCCGACCCCACCTTGCCCTGCACGCCGCCCAGCAGACTCAGGGCGTTGTTTATGGCATCGATGGCGGCGGTCGCCTGTCCGGTGACCGTCGAAGTAATCACGGGCCCGGTTACCGCCTCGTTTCCGGTTAAGGCCGCCGTGGACGATGACGTGAAAAGTCCCCCCACGTCGGTCGCCACTGCGTTGCTGACGGTGAACGCATTGGCGCTGGTGAGCAGCACTTTGCTGCCGTCGGCAATGGCGAATATCCCCGCTGCGTTCAGTCCGGTGGTGTTGGTGTTGATGTCGGTCGCCGCGGCCGTGGCGGTGTCGTCCGCCGTGAGAAGGGTGGTGGTGAACGTCTTACCACCCACGCTGAAGGTCACCTGCTGCCCGATGGTCGCGCCGCCGCCGCCGCCCCCGTTCGTCATATCCGAGAAGTTGGCGGCCAGCGTGTAGACACCAGTGTTGTACACATTGGGCGTAGTCGCGTTGGTGATATTGGAGTATGTCGCGCTATCGGCCGCGGAATGGCTCTCCGCCACCTGGAACGCCACGTTGCCGCCGAACTGGATGTTTCCATTGCCGCCGATCGAGGCCGTGATGCCTTGAATGCCGGCGGTCGCCAGAGCCGTGTTCACCGCCGCCACCGCCTGTTGCCCGGTGAATCCGTTGGTGGAAGAGTTGACCGTGGCGGCCACGTTTTGCTGCAAATTCCCGTTCTGATCCACATACGTGAACGTGAACGTCTCGGTGTTGCCCGCGCCCTTCAGGAATGTCGCGTTGGGGTCGTTTAGGTTGCGCGTATCTCCGCCAAAGCCCACGCCGCCGCCGATGACGCTCGTGCCGGAAAGCGCGAGACCTTTGGTATCCACCGCGCCGGCGCTCAGATCGACCCCGACCTGGGCGTTCGAGTTGGCCGAAGAGGCGCCGCCGATGTAGGTCAGCAGATTGGTTACCGAACTGCCGGCCGCAGTTGAACCCTTCGCGCTATTCAGGTTGATGTTCGTCGCCTGGCGGTCGATCTCTCCCAGCAGCGTCTGGTATTCGTTATTCACCGTGGTGCGGTTGCCGGTGAAGGTCCCCGCGGCCGATTCCGTCGCCAGCGTCTTCAACCGGTCCAGCATGTGGGAGATATTGCTCAGGCCGCCGTCGATAATCTGCAGGTTTCCCACCGCGTTGTTGGCATTCTGAACGCCCTGGGTCAACTCGCTGATGTTATTACGGAATTGATTGGCCACCGCCAGGCCGGCTGCGTCGTCGGCCGAAGAGTTGATGCGGTAGCCGGAGGTCAACTGCTGAATGGTCTTGCTCTGGAAGGTACTATTTACGCTCAGGTTTTGCTGGGCGACCAGAGAGTTTACGTTCGTCTGAATGGAAAGCATTTTTACGTCCTGTTTATGAGATTCGGCATCGTGCCGTTTACCGGTCCGGGGCCCTTAAGCGCCTCCCGTTCCGGCTTTCAATTCTCCTTATCGGTCGCGCCGGCGAAAGTCTGAGGCGAGCCTGCCCACCTCGCCGGCGATCCTCTCCACCAATTCCTCCCAATCGCCCGCCCGTTGCTGCCGGAACAAACGCATCGTGGGGTACCACGGACTGTCCTCTTCGGCGATCTGCCACCGCCAGTCCGGAACATGCGCCAGCAAGACCCACACCGGACGGCCCAGGGCGCCGGCCAGGTGCGCCGGCATGGTATCCACCGTAATTACCAGGTCCAGACAACTCATGGCCGCCGCCAGCGAATCGGCATCGGGTTCATCCAGGCCGGGGTGCAGCCACCCGGCTTCCCGGCGCGCTTCTTCGCGCGCGTGCTCCTCCACCTGTAAACTGTGCCACTCCACCCCGGCCACATTCCGGAGCGCAGCCATGCGCGACAGCGGAATCGAGCGCAGCCGGTCGCTGACGTGCCGCGGGCTGCCGGCCCACACCAGGCCCACGCGGAAGCCGCGCCCGGGCTCCCAACGGGCGCGGTAAGCCCGCACCCGCGCCGCTTCGGCGTACACGTAGGGGATCGCTCCGGGAATGGTATCCACGGTGGTGCCTAAAAGGCGAGGCAGGCTCAGCAAGGGCGCCTGCAAGTCGCACCGCGGGAGTTCGCCTGACTGCGCGACGACTTCGCCGGCGCCGTCGATGGACCCTACCAGGGACACCAGGCAGTCCTGAGCCTCCACCATCACGTGGCCGCCGCGCGCCGCCACCAGGGGTGCATAGCGGGCGAATTGCAGGGTGTCGCCCAACCCCTGCTCGGCCCACAACAGAATGGTCCGGCCCGCCAGCGCGGAACCGTCCCACGCCGGCAGCGACCGGGCGCGAGGCGCTTCGGGCAGCATTTTCCAACGCCATTCGTACTCCTCGAAACCCTCGGCAAAGCGCCCCTCCGCCAGCAGCGACAGCGAGCGGCACACGTGCGATTTGTGATCCTCCGGCCCGCGCCGCAGGGCCTCGTCAAAGCACA
This sequence comes from Candidatus Sulfopaludibacter sp., assembly GCA_031292755.1. Lineage (GTDB taxonomy): Bacteria > Acidobacteriota > Terriglobia > Bryobacterales > Bryobacteraceae > Sulfopaludibacter. The sequence goes on along the minus strand of JARLGM010000143.1, from coordinate 6,602 downwards.
GAATGGCTTCGCGGTTGCGGCCCTGCGCCTGCCGCACGATCCCCAGATTGGCCCAGACTTCGCCGAACTGCGGGAGCGAGTGCAACAACTCCTCGCACCACGCGGACGCTTCGTCGTTACGGTCCTGCTGATGCAGCGCCACCGCCAGGTTATTGGCCGCCTGCGGGTAGTCCGGCCGGATCCGCAGGGCGCGGCGCAGCTCCGCTTCGGCTTCGGCGAAGCGCCCTAGCTCCAGCAACAGGCTGCCCAGGTTCAAGTGCAGGTGCGCCGCCCCAGGGGCCCGCTCCAGCGCCTGGCGCGCGAAAGGTTCCGCCTCGGTCAGGCGCTGTTGTCCCTGGAGCGCTACGGCGAGGTTGGAAAGGCCCTCGCAGAGGTCCGGCCGCAAGCCCACGGCGCGGCGCGCCCACTGTTCGGCTTCGGCATGCTGCTGCGCCTGGATCAGGCCCGCGGCCAGATTCACGGCATTGGCGGCGTTCTCCGGCCGCAGCACACAGGCTTCGCGATAGCACGCCACCGCCTCTTCGACTTCGCCCTGCGCGCGCAGCGCGTTCCCCAAATTGCAGAACGCTTCGGCGCACTCCGGCCGCAGCCGTATGGCCTGCCAGTAATAGGTGCAGGCCTCGCGATACAGCTCCTGGCTCGCCAGCAGATTTCCCAGGCCGACCAGCGCCGGCACATATTGCGGGTCCCGGCGAAGCGCTTCCCGGTAGCAGGCCGCCGCTTCCGGATGCCGGTGCTGTGCCGCCAGAATCTCGCCCAGGCTGGTGTGATACGCGGGCACCGCCGGCCGGTACCGGATGGCTTGCAGGACCCGCGCCGCGGCGGCCCGGGCGTCGCCCCTCTGCCAAGCCAGGCGGCCCATCAGGTGCCACGCATCGGGATTCCCGGGATCGCGTTCCAGCACGCTGCCATACATCCACTCGGCTTCTTCCAGGCGGCCCGCCCGGTGGCAAGCCAGGGCGTCCGCGACCGTAAAGCAGGCAGTTGCGGTCATCGCAGGGCAGCCGGCAGAAAGGAGACCGCCGCGGGGGCCGCCTCCGGCAAGTCGAACCCGCGGCTCTCGATGGCGCCGGCCGCCGCCAGGTTCTGGTCACGGGTATGCCGGACCTCGCCGCGCATCACCTGCACATGCTGGGGAGCCCGGATCCCCAGTTTGACCCGCCCGCAGCCACAGTCGATGACCAGGATCTCCACCTCGTCGCCGATCTGAATGGCTTCGCCCGGATGTCTGCGGATTACCAGCATACGGCCTCGCCGCTGGGGACCAGCGGCTCGCGAAACCGGTAGCGCTCATCGGGGCGGATGGCCTGCACGGCGACCCGCGTTTTCATGTGGATCACCACCGGAGAACGGAGGTTCGCCAGTGCCGGTTCCCCTTCCGAAAGGGATAGCACCGCCAGCGCCGCCACGTCGCGGCCGATGACGGGGGTTCCCCCGGCGGGCAAACCCAAGGTCACCCGGTCTTCCGGCGTCAGAGCAATTTCGTACTCCGGCCGGAGGGTTTGCACCGGCATCGAAAGAAAACAAAGCCGCGCATCCTCCAGGCTCTGCAGATAAATCAACCCTCTCTGTTGCGGGTTCTGCAAAGGCAGAAAGCGGCGGCGCTCCTCAAAGCCCGGGAGGCCTTGAGGAAACTCAATGGTACACGTTTCGTTCACGTCAATAAGCCCGAAATAGGCGCTTTCAAATCTCATGGACTTTTCCTTGCGGGCATCGTCGGTTCGGCTTTTTGCCCTTCCGCGGTCAACAGCACCACGGCCACGCGGCGATTGTGCGACCGGCCCTCTTCGGTCTCGTTGGTATCGGCGGGCGCGTTTTCGGCATAGCCCGCCACGGCCATACGGGAGCGTACGACACCGTAACGCGTTGCCAGCACCTCCATCATGGCGATGGCGCGGGCGGAAGAGAGTTCCCAGTTACTGCGGAAGTGCGAGTTGTGAATCGGAATGGAATCGGTGTGGCCTTCCAGCCGCACCTGGTTCGGCAGATTCTGAATTACCGCCGCGATCTTAGCCAGGATCGGATAGCTGCCGGGCGCCACTCCGTCGTCCCCGGAAGCGAAGAACGCGGCTTCCCGAAGATTGATCACCAGGCCCCGGCCCTCGAGTTGCATCTGCACTTTGCCGGCATGGGTCTCCGCGCTGAGTTCCTGCCGCAGGACCTCCAGAGAGCCGGTCAGGTCGGCCGGATGCGTCTCCTCCTCTACCGCCTTTTGCGGACCGGTCACGGCCGCCGCGTGATCCGCCGCTTTGCCGTCGCGCTTCCCGCGGCCCAGCACGTTCGATAGCCGGCTGGAGACCTGCCCGTGTTCCAGCGCGTCCCGCACCGAATCGGACACCATTTTGGCCCTGTGCCGGTCATTCTGATTGGTGGCGAACATCACCACGAAGAACGCAAACAGCAGGGTAATGAAGTCCGCGTACGACACCAGCCAGCGCTCATGGTTCTCATGCGCCGCGGCAGTGTGCCGCCTCACGGCTTGCCTCCCCCCGCTACCGGTTGCGGACCCTTTTCCGCCTTGCCCTTCTCCGGAGCCGCCGCCTTGGCCTTGGCCGGCTTCGCCGGGTGCGGGTCGAACGCCTCCACTTTCATCCGGATCAGCGTCGGGTTTAACCCCTCGACAATGCCTACCACGCCTTCCAGGATCATCTCCTTGATCACCGTGGCCTCCCGCATGCGCGCCCGCAGCTTATTGGCGGCGGGAAGGAAGAAGATGTTGGCGGCGCCTACCCCGTAGACCGTGGCCACAAAAGCCACAGCGATACCGTGGCCTACCTCTTTGATATCTTCCAGGTGTTTCATTACCTGAATCAGCCCCAGCACGGCGCCGATGATCCCGATGGTGGGCGAGTAACCGCCCGCGGCCTCCCACACTTTGGCCTCCGCCTCCAGCGATTGTTCGCCCAGGATCATATCCACCTCCATCATCTTGCGCAGTTCCTGAAGGTCGGTGCCGTCCACCGCCAGATTTAGGGCCTTCTTAAAGAACGGATCGGCGATGGAGCCGGCTTCCGTCTCCAGGCTCACGATGCCGTTTTTGCGGGCTTTGCCCGCGAAATAGATCAACTGCTCGATCAGGGACGATGCGGGACTTGCCCGCTCGAAGAACACGGCCCCCAGCCCGCGAAACGCACGCAGCACGATGGGCAGCGGATTGGTCACCAGCACCGCGCCGAAAGTCCCGCCCAGCACGATCATGGCTGCCGTCGTCTGGGCGATGTCCTGGATACTGCCCTTTTCCAGCACCAGGCCGCCGATGATGCCGGAGAGCGCCAGGGCGATTCCCGCAAGGGTCGAGAGGTCCGGCCGGAGGGCGGCTTTCGCCCGCGCGGACTGCGGCGCAGACGGTTTCGATGGCGGCGAGGAAGGTACAACCTGTGCAGGTTCGGCCATGACGTTTATTCGCTGTCCTTCGTCTCCGTCCCTTCGGGGTCGAATTCAATCACTGGGGTGAGATCGCCGGGCCCGAAAATCCTGCGGCGAAATTCCACAATCCGGTGAATGACCTGATCGGCCGATTCCCGCACGCGGAGAATCTGGCCGGTGGTCAGCGTGATGACCGTGTCCGGCGTCACATCGATATGCTCGATAAGATCGGAATTCAGAACCAGCGGCATGCGGTTGAGTCGGGTTAGCCGGATCATTGTGACCCCTGCATACTTCATCGGCGGAATTTCCGGAAATCATTAACGGTTTCTGCGGCTGGCCCGATAAGGCAAGTGAGGACGATATGGCTTTCTTCGAAACATCGTGGGAAGAGGAACGGCAGGAGGTGTGGGAAAGCGTTCTGGAGTGTCTGGAGCGCGAACCGGACCCGGACGGTCAGGCTGCCTGTTCGCTTTTGTTACGCCATCTGGGCGTGCCGCCCGGCAATGCTAATGCCCTGCTAACTTCACGCCTTGCAGGGATTCCGCCTTGCTGAATTTCGACCAGTTGAAGCCGTAGTAAGCCACAAACACGAAGCAGAACATCGGGACAATGAAGCCCCGGGACATGTCGTATTCGTCCGCTACATAACCCATCAGTTTCGGCAAAATGGCCCCTCCCATAATGGCCATGACGATAAATGCCGATGCTTTCTTTGCGCGCGCTCCCAATCCGTAAATGCCCAGGGCGAAGATCGTCGGGAACATGATCGACATGAAAAAATAGCTGAGGAAAACGCATGCCACACTGAGCCAACCCAGTTTGCAGAAAACCAGCAGAGTGGCGGCCACGTTGAGGGCTGCGTACAACCCTAACACTTTGTGCGCCGAATACTTGCGCAACAGCGCCGAACCGCTGATTCTGCCCGCCAGGAAACAGCCGAACGCCAGCGATGCCAGAGTCGCCGCCCCTTTATCGCTCAGGGAAAGAATCCCGGTCTTGCCGGTCTCCACCCAGTCGTGGGGGAAGCCCGCGGAGACCCACGAAGCCGGAATCGGCGGCAGTTCCGCCGTCATGTAGTTGATGAAGAAGCTGAAAATGCCGGCCTGCGCGGCCACGTAGAAGAACTGTGCCGCCACCGCCAGCACAAAGTGCGGGTGCGACCATATGGAATGCGAAACCGGCGCTCCGCCTTCGTCCAGGTGATAATCGTCCTCCATCTTAATGTCGGGCACGTTGGCGAAATAGAAAACCACCGCGATCGCCAGCGCAATGATCCCTACGGTCACGTACGGGATGTACAGCGTCTGGCTGCCGGTGTTGTTGCCCATCGCGTCCTTGCTGTAGAAAAACAGGCCCCCGATGGGCGGTCCGATGATCCAGCCGGCGCCGTTGCAGGACTGCGCCAGGTTAATCCGGGTGGCCGCAAAGCGCTTGGGTCCCAGCACCGTGGTGTACGGGTTGGCGATCGTCTCCAAAAACGTCAGCCCCGTCGCGATTACGCAGACGCCCGCCAGAAAACCGATGAATGCCGTAGTCGCCGTAACCGCGCCTTCGTGCACCAGGGAATTGATATGCGTGGCCGGGATGAACCAGAAGCCGCCCAGCGCCACAATCGTGAGCCCCAGGATAATGCCGCGCTTGTACCCCAGCTTGGTCGCCAGAATACCCGCCGGCATCGACATCAGAAAGTAGCCCAGGTAATGGGCGAATTGCACCCAGGCGGATTGCGACTTGCTCAGGTGCAGCTCCTCCTGGAAATGCTTGTCCATTACGTCGATCATTCCGTTGCACACGGCCCACAGCAGGAACAGCGAGCAAACCAGAATAAAGGTGAACTTCAGGTTCAGGCCATCCAGGGTGAAGAGGCTTTCTTTATCGTTAGCCATGGCGGGTTTGGAAGACTCGATTCTATCAACTCGCCGGGCCGCGCGTTATGATCGTGGAGATTCATGTTCCAGCGGCTCTGGCTCTCGGGCTTGGCGGCCGCCGCGATCGCGGCCTATGCGCAGGGCCCGGGCGTTGTCCGGGGCTCGGTGGTGGATGCCCACGGCGGTGAGGCTCTCGCCAATGTGCAGATCCAACTCACCGGGAGCGATTATCGCACCGTGTCCAACGCCGGGGGACTTTTCCAGATCGCCGCCGTGGCCCCCGGCGATTACGTCCTGAAGATCTCCACCGTGGGCTATCACCTGGAGAACCACCCGTTCCATTTGGCAGCCGGGGAGACCAAGGAGTTCGAAGTCGTCCTCACCCCCGATTCGCTCCGCCAGACCGAAACCGTGGAAGCCAAAACCGACCCCTTCGAATCTTCGAAAACAGACAGCCCGTCCACCCTCGTCCTGGCTGGCAACGACGTCAAGAATCTGGGCAGCGTGCTTGCTGACGACCCGCTGCGCGCCGTTCAGAATCTTCCCGGCGTCAGCTCCAACAACGATTTCGACGCCCGCTTTTCGCTCCGCGGCGCCGATTACAGCCGCATCGGTTTGTACCTGGACGATGTGCTGCTGCATCAACCGTTCCACATGTTGCAGGGCACCACCGTATCCGGATCGGGCACCGCCTTCAACGGGGACATGGTGGAAGCCATGGAGCTGAATGAAGGGGCTTATTCCGTCCGTTTCGAAGACCGCACCGCGGGCGCCCTGGATGTCCAGACGCGGGAAGGCAGCCGCGAGGGGCTGCGCTTCCGGGTCAGCGCCAGCGCTTCGGAGGCGGGCGCCTTGGCGGAAGGGCCCATTGGCAAGAAGAAAGGCTCCTGGCTGGTAGCCGTGCGCAAGAGCTATCTGCAGTATCTTCTCGAACGGACATTCCCGAACAACTCGTTTATTTTCGGCCTGGAAGATGTGCAGGGACGCTTCACCTATGACCTGGACGCCCGCAACAAGGTGACCCTCTACGTGCTGGAGAGTTTTTCGGATATCGATCGCAGCGCGTCCCGCGGTACGCTCGGCATCAACTCGCTGCTGGCCGGCGGTTACCATTACAGCCTGGCCAACCTGGGCTGGCATTACACGCCGACCGACAAACTGCTGGTCACCACGCACCTGGCCTGGATGCGCGAGAAGTGGGATGACCGGAATCCCGCCAATGTTCCGCTGGGCGCCGGGTATTACGGCGAATGGGTGGGCAACACCAATGCCACGGGTGTGGCTCTCATCCTGGACAAATTGAGATGAACATTCCAGAATAGTCTGGCGAGATCCGGACCTCGTCGCAGGAGGTGTGATGGTCAG
>JARLGM010000142.1 GCA_031292755.1 Candidatus Sulfopaludibacter sp. | reverse complement strand
TCTTCTCAGCGACCTAGCGCCTTCTGCGGAGATAGCGTTGCGAGACGCCTGGCTAGGGGAGCGATTAGACTCCACATCAAGGTGTCGCCGATCAGGGTTGCCCATCGGCACTTCTCCTGGCCTATGGTCGGATAACCTTGCGATCGAAGGGCGAGTGAACCTCCTGGGAACAAGGCGTCAGCCAGCTTTTCCCACGTGCCGCAGATCGAATCCTGGTGGTAGGAATCGATGATGCTTACTTTGGCTCTTGGAAATTCGTTGAGGATCGCCCGTCGATCGCCAAGGAGCCAAGCCTCCATTTCTTCGATAGCAATTCGAAAAAGGACTTTCGGCTTTGGGTTACATCGCCGCAGAATTTGTAGCAGTTCCTCCTTGAAGCGAATGCAATCGCGGTCATCCAGGTCAACCAGCACAACGACTGCTGCTTCCGTTCCGTGGAGGCTCTGTCCATAGCCAGCCAGGATCTTGGGCAGCCTGTCCAAGAGAACCCGCTTCGAAGGGTCTGTTTTGCCGCGGAGGTCTCTCGGTATTCTGCCTATTCCCTTGTAAGGGTGAAACCTCCATGAGTGGGGGTCACCGTTTTGTCCTAGGACCTTAGGGAGCAGTGACCTGAGAAGCAGTTCGCCAGATGCATCTTCAACCAGCACCTCGAAGTGCATCAGGCTGACCTCGCATCCAGATAATCGCTGTACCACAGGCTTCCGAGGGGTAGCCCATGCTCAACCATACTTTGTACAGTTGAATCTGCGCTCGCTTGCCTGATCGTGGAAAAACCGTCCCCGCCTTTCTCAAGAACCCAAGTCTCCCGGGGAGACAAGGCGTCCACAAAGTAGGGCTGGTGAGTAGTCACGAAAATTTGAGGAGCGTTCTTCTTACCTGTCGCGTGCGTCCGAAACTCGCAAGCCAGGGTCTCCAACAGCTTATGGTAGAGGCCATTCTCCGGCTCTTCGATGCAGATGAAGGGAGCGGGATCAGGGTCTTCCAAGAGCAACATGTATGCAAACATCTTTAACGTACCATCAGACATCTGCTGCGCAAAAAAAGGATCTTCAAATCCGCGGTCGTTGAACCGAAGTAGCAGCCTTCCGTCATCGGTCTTCTTGGTATCGATTCGCTCGATACCGGGAATTTTCGACGCAATCCGGTTCAGTATCGATTGAAATCGATTTTTGTGTTCGCGCTCCTTGAACTGGACTACATTTCCGAGGTTGTCGCCGTGCATATTCAAGTGCTTCTGAGGCCCTGCCATTGGCAAGCTGCGAGCTGCGTCCGGCGTAAAGTAACTTAGATACCAACTCTCAAGGAACTTCCTGAATTTAGCTATGCGTGGGTGAGCCTTTAGTGTCCCCAGTGTAGCAACGGCGAGTTTTCTCCGGTCCGTCAACTCGACCCGCATACGGTCCGAGTCCTCACCCTCAAAACTTTCTTCTCCCGCCCACGCTTGGCCCTCTCCTCCCTTTAGATGAAGAAACGAGAGAGGCCATCCCCGACTCTGTCCCTTTCGCCGCTGGCGTAGTCGCTCTTCGACAACGAATGGTCGACCGGACTTATCACGTCCAATCGACAACTCGTAAGTAATCGGGCGATCCCCCGGGCTTTCCCGATAATAGATATCAAAGTGAATCGGGCCACTCCCGCCCGCTGAGACCAGCCGATCGAAACCGCCTCGCTGCTTGAGATCGCAGGCTTCTTCTACCCCTACTGCCAGGCAATCCGACAAAAAACCGAAGGCGTCAAAAAGGGTACTCTTGCCGACGCCATTCTTACCAATCACGGCGACGAGCGGCGTGAGGGCGGGTGCGTTCTGCTGGTTCCACAGCTTACCTACTGTAATGTCTTTCAATGCACGGTAATTCTGAACACGAAGGCCCTCAATCAAAGCCATAGTTTGTCCTTTTAGGCAACCATAACGTTGGCGCTCACTTAAAGATACCGCCGTAGCCCGGGGCTCGACTCAGGGCCACAAGACCAGGCGCTCCCCTACCGCTCCTCTTCCGCCGTCGCGCCCCCGCCCCCTCCATGGGCCGCGCCGCGAAAGACGGCGTTGATGAAAAGGACGTTCAGCCCGTCCATGTAGCCGCGATAGTTGGGGTCGGCGGTGAAGCCGATTTCATTGCCCCGGCCGTCCCGTTGCACAATCAGGAAGGGCTTGAACGCGAGTTGCTTGCGGAACTCGTCCCAGGAATAGCCGCTGGCCATCACCTGGTCCGCGGATGCGTAGACCACCGCGTTGACGCCGCGGTCCACTTTGATGGGCGTGTAGATGGCCGACCCGCTCACCAGCGCGGTTACGGTTTCCGGTACGCCCACGGTGATCCAGTGGTCGCGGTCCACCTTGGCCTTGGCCAGAAATCCGTGAGCCGGCCAGGGGGCTTGCGTATCGGGCTGCGTGGCCTTCTCCATTTCCTCGGCGGACGCATAAATCTTGCCCGGCACGCGGCCGCCGCCGGCGCGACCCTCGGTCGCCGTTGGCGTGGCGCCTCCACGCCCTCCGCGGCCGCCTCCCGCCGGCGCTCCGCCATCGGAGTTCGGGGCGTTCTCCTGCGAAATGGCCATCATATTGTTGCCGATCATGTAATTCAGCGCGGTGCCGATGCCGATCAGGTTTCCGCCCGCCTGCACCCATTCCTTCAGGCGGCGCGTGCCATTCTCGCCCAATTCGGCGGCATAAGCGCCGCCTTCCGGCAGGATGATCACCTGGAACTTACTGAGGTCCGTCCCACCCATTTGCGCGGTGCGAATCACCGTCACGGGATAGCCGAACTGCCGCTCCAGCACGAAGCGCGTCTGGCCCGCTGAACCGGCGTTAGTGGGCCGGTCCCACGCCATCAGAATGGCCGGATGCTTCATGTACACCACTTTGGAACTGCCGAAGTTGGGGCCTTCGTCCACCCAACTGGTATCGGTGCCCACCACTTCTGCGCCCGACGCCGCGGCCAACTGCTGTACCTTCGCGGCCAGGTTCCCGGGGTTCTCCTTCACCATCAGAATGAGCGTGCCGTCCGGATATGTGCGCCCGTTCTGGGTGAATTTCTTGTCCGCGCTCAACACCCGCAGCCCTTCATGCAGGCTGGTGGTGAGCATCTTCGCCGCCGCCGTGGTGCCCCACGGCACCAGGTACGCCACCGTCGCTTTTCCGGTCACTTTGCCGGGCGCGGTGTCGCCGGGCTTCACGGCTTCGAAACTGCCTGCCGGCTTTTCGGCGGCCGCGACCGATTCCACGTTGAACTGCAGAGGCAGAGACCAGGCGGTCACGTCGTAGATCTCGCTGCGCTGGCGCAGTTTGCGCCGCTGTTCCTCGCTCTTCAGAAACTTGTCGTCCATGGAGACCTGCGGATCCAGCAGATCGTGCACCAGGCGCCGCTCCGGCTGTTCGGTGGATACCACGTAAGAGCCCGCCGGGTACTGCTTGCCGGCCGCCGAAAAGTCCGCCGAGGCGCGAGTCACTTCCACGCCCTGCAACACCAGTAACTGCGCCAGCCGGTCCGCTGCCGTGGTGTTCCCGAGGCGCGGCACGATGTACGCTTTTACCGCGTCTTTGGCGCCGTCCTCCAGCGCGGTCACCTGGTAGCGGTAATACATGTCGAGCAGCTTGCTGTGGTTCTGGGCCGCCACCTCGCAACTCGATATGCTGGTGACAAAGTGGCGGCGTACGGTTTCCCGATAGGTCACGGTGGTGTCGTCGCTTTTCCGTACCACGAGGCCGCGCGTCGATCCGTTCTCGTAGGTCATGGCCAGGCCGCCATAGAAGAAGGGCCAGCTTGCGCCATAACCGGGATAGAAGGCGTCGTAGTTCTCGCGGGTGAAGTAGCGGAAGCCGAACTGATCGAAATATTTGGCGTTGTTTTTGCCGAACCAGTAGAGGTCGTCGTGCTGGTCCTTGGTCAGATACGGATTGTAGGGATCGGATTCCGGCGTGAAGTAATAGGTGGCGTCGGTGCCCATCTCGTGCAGATCGATAAAGACCTGCGGATACCACTCCTGCAGCGCCTTCACGTGGCCGATGGTCTCAGGCTGCGTGATGCCCAGCCAGTCGCGATTCAGGTCGAAGAAATAATGATTGGTGCGTCCGCCGGCCCAGCCTTCGGAATGCTCGGCCGCCGCCGGATTGGCGTCCGGCTCCAGCCCTTCGTTGGTCTCGTAGTCGAAAATAAAGCGATTGCGCCCGTCGGGATTCTGCAGCGGGCAAATGATCGTCAGGACGTTAGACAGCACGGCGCTGACCAGCTTGTCGTTCCGCGCTGCCAGCAGGTGGTAGGCGGTCACCAGCGCGGCATCCGGCGACGAAATCTCGTTGCCATGCACGCCATAGGCCAGCCAGAGCACCGCCGGCATATTGGCCATGAGCCGCTGGGCTTCCGCCGGTGGAGTCTGGCGCGGGTCGTGGAGCCGTTTCATGGCGGCGCGAATCTCCGGCAGGCGCTTGATGTTCGCCTCGGACCCGATCGCCACGTAGACCAACTCCCGGCCTTCCCAGGTCTTGCCGTACTCGAAGACCTTGACGCGATTCGGTTCCGCCGCCGCCAGGGCGTTGAGGTAGCGCACGATGTTGGCATGGCTGCTGATGCGGTCGCCGAAATCGTACCCGAGCACTTTCCTGGGCGTCGGCACGGAGGGATCGTAGGCAGCGCCCGGCCAGAATTCGAACTTCGCCTGGGCAAACGCGGCCAGAGCGAAAACCGGAAGGAGAATCGCTTTCTTCATGAAGCTTACAGAATATACGGAATCGGGTGAGCCGCGCTCGCCCTACGGGCGTACTTCGAAATCCACCCACTGTTGCGCCCGGCGAGGCTCTTGGGATTGTTTGCCGGACACCGTTACCTGTAGCCAGTAGTGCCCTGCCGGCAGTTTGCGTCCCAACGTCAGTTCCCCCGCGATCAATCGAATTTTGGTCTCGTCAGGGCTCTTCGCCGGCAAAGGCTGCGCGTTGCCCGCGAATACCGCCTCGGTGCCGCGAAACAGATGCACCACGGATTCCAAATCAGCCGGCTGCCCCTGGGCATTCACCGGGTTCAGAATCTGATATTCGAAATCCAGCACGGCGCCCGGAGCGAAAACGCGGTGGGCCGCTGGATTTTTCCCGTGAATCGCTATACCGGATAGGATCAACTGGCCGCTGGCTACGTCCGGCACCTCCACCAGTTGGCCCGCCGACCCCATCCGGCTCGAGGTTCCATCGAGCACTGCCGCCCGCACCAGGTAGACTCCGGGAGCGGGAACGCGCAATTCCGCCTGGCCTACCCAGCCCTGTTGCAGAAGCTTTGGGTAATCCTCTCCGGTCAATTGCAGGGACACGTCGTGAGTGGTATCGACGACCGCGGTGCCGGTGTTGCCGAGCACCGAAATCGCCACCTGGGCGGAAGCGCTGTGAATGCCGCTGAGTTGATGGGTGAAGGTGAGGCCGGACACGTCGACCCACACCTGGATAATCAGGTCCAGGCCCGGCGCGAAGCTATAGGCGAAGTCCGGATACACCAGGGCACGGATGGCATCACCGGCAAAGGGCGAATAAATGGCAGTCGCCAGCACCTGGGGAGACGTTCGGTACCGCAAATCCGATTCCTGGGCTGCTTTGCCCAGGGGGATGCCGCGGTAGCGTGTATAAAACCGGGTGTCCCTGGTCCCGACCTTTATCTGACTTTGCCCGGCCTCCTCGCTCTCGCAACCGAGCTGGTAGTAACCCTCCTGGTCCCGCAGAATGCGCGCCAGCGCGACGGCCGGATCGGGCCCCAAATTGAGGCCGCCGGTGTCGCCCGCCAGCATCAGGTTGTCGAGTTCGATTCCCGTGGACGCATGCTGGAGATCTACGCTGTAGAAAACGGCGGAAGCGGTGGCGGTCAGTGCCGCCATTCGCTCGAATCGCTCCGGATGCCGGCGCGCGAGTTCCAGGTTTTCAGAGATCAGCACGACTGCCTTCCGGCCCGGAACGGCGGTGAGGCCGCTGAAGGCCGCGCGCAGCGTCGTGACGATGCCGGCGAGCACAAACTCGTCACTGGCTGGTTCGGGCGTGCCTTCGACTTGGCCGATGGCTTCGCCCAGTATCTTCTTATCGGAGGTGAGGGATCCCAGGACGCCCGACCCGGATCGGGTGCGGAGCACGGCGGCTTCATCGCCCGCCTGCATCTGACCATCGACGAAGCCCGTAAGCGCCGCCCGGACGCGCTCCAAGCCGCCCGGCGAGAGCCCCGTATCGTCCACCAGCACGATGATCCGGCGCGGCGGCCGGCTGACGAACCTGAAACTGGTGATGGGCATAGACTTGCCATCCACCGAGAGGTCAAAATCGGCCGCCGTGAGACCGGGCGCGGGATGCCCGTCCACGTCGGTAACCACGGCGTCTACCTGTAGCGCCTTCGGCACAGTGGGTGCGGCTGGCATCGGCCGCCGGGCACCGCGGGGCTGGGCGGCCAGGCAGGCTGCCAGAAGCAGAAACACCGCAAAACGGCTCACCCCTTCATTGATACCATTCCGCACAGCCCGGCGTAACCGGGCATTGGCCCGCAGCGTGCCTATCCAGCCTGGAAGTTTAGCTACAATCGTACTTTCAAGAGGATTTGCAGCGAATGAAGATAACGGTAGGGCTGTGTCTGCTCGTGCTCGGATGTTCGACGGGCGTCTATGCGCAATCGGTGTCCGGCTCCGGCGCGGTCACCGGGATGGTCCGCGACCAGTACGAGGATGGTCTGCCCGAGGCGAAAGTGGCGCTGTCCAATGAGGCCCTGGGTATTCACAAGACCGTGACTACCACCGATGACGGCGTGTTCGACATGCCGGCTTTGCCGCCTCACGGGAGTTATAAGCTGCGCATCACCCGTACAGGATTCGCCAATTGGGATTCCAACGAGTTCGACGTGGCCATGGGCCAGACCGTCTATTTGAAGATCGATATGAAGGTCGAAGAACCGGCCACCCCCACCGAAGCCGCGCGCGCGATTTCCGCGGTGGACGACAACCGCGCGGGCATCTCCACGCTGGTCACCGGCAATCAGTTTGACAGCCTGCCGTTCTTTATGCGGCGTGTGGATGCGGCGGTGCTGCTGGCGCCGGCCGTGACTACCAATCCCACCACCGGGGAGTTGAGCTTCCGGGGCAGCCCTTATCCCAATGCCTTTTTTACCGATGGACTGCTCACCACCAATATCTTCGACCCGCACCAGCCCGGCATCGCCGATTACGTGGCTCCGGATGCTCTGTCGGAAATGCAGGTGATCGTGGCCACCCCTTCCGCCGAATTCGCTCACTCCGGCGGCGGTATGGTCAACGCCGGTATCCGTACGGGCGGCAACGGCTTCCACGGAGACGGTTACGGCTACTACAGCAGTAACGCCTGGAGTTCCCCCGAGCGCTTCGCGCTGGGTAATAAGCTATTCCAGAAACAGACCGACGCCGGCGGCAGTATGGGCGGCCCGGTGATGCGCAACCGGCTCTTTTTCTTCCTGAACGGCGACGTGCTCAACGGCCGCTTCAACGACATGAACCGCATCACCACGCCGTTGCTGGCCGATCCCACAGGCACTTTCATTCCGTCCGGGAACTGCAAGAGCACGGTCTTGGCCTGCAACGCGGCTATCAATTTGATCCAGCCGCAAATGAACGTAATCTCCCCGCTATCCCAGCGCTGGACCAGCGGAGTCCTCCGGCTGGACTACCGCCTCAACAACGGTGACAGTATCGGACTGCTGGCCAACGCCATGGATTCGCGCCTGCCCATCGGCCCGAACGTTCAGGCGGTGGCGCCCAACGGCGGTCTTCTGGGAATCAACAATTCCACCATCGATACCCGCTATGCCAAAGCTTCCTGGGTCCACACGTTTTTTCCCAAGGGCATCAATGAAATCCGCGCTGGCTATACCCAGGACCATATGGTGAACCCGGCCTCAACGGCGAACCTGCCGTCCGGCGGCGCGGCGCTTTCGCTGTTGGGAGCCAACATCGGCGCGGTTCATCCGGATCCGAGCCAACTGATCGAGCGGCACATGCACGTGTTGGACAACTTCAACTGGACGGCCTTTTCCCATTCGCTCCGGGCTGGCGTGGAGTATTACATAAACCGCGATTCCATCACCGATTTGCCCAATCCTTTCGGGTCTTGGGTTTACCCGTCGCTGACCGGGCTGGCGACGGACCTGGTGGGCAACAACCAGCGCAATTACACCAGTTTCAGCCAGGCGCTCGGCATCAACTCGCGGCGGGTGCAGCAAAAGCAGATGCGTGCGTTCGCACAAGACACCTGGAAGGTGCGTAAAGGCCTGACCGTGACCGGCGGCGTGAATTGGGAGAAGACCAAATTCCAGCAGCCCTCGTACGCCAACCCCACCTACTACCAGACCGGGTCCATCCCCTCCCGCACGGTGGACTTCGCTCCCCGGCTGAGCGTCGCCTGGCAAGCCGACCAGCGCACTGTGGTGCGGCTCGGCTTCGGCTGGTATTTCGATCCGTATCCGGGCGACCTGATGGACGCTTTGCGGCTCGGCAACGGCCTGGACCAATATAATCTCTCCTCTGTGCCGTATCAATCCGGCGCGCCCGTTTTCCCCAAATCGGTAGCTACCCCGGCGACGATCCCCGCCGGCCTGCTGAACATCTGGTTCGCCAATTCCAAGTTCCGCAATCCGTATACGCAGCAAATCACCGTGGCCGTGGAACGCCGGCTGACGCGCGATACCGACGTGACTCTCAACCTGATCACTGCCCGCGGCTATAAGCTATGGACCGCCGGGGACACCAACCTGATCCCCCCCGTTGTCGGCGAGACATACACCATCAATAACGCGGCCGGACAGGCGGTGGACACCTACTCGACGCTGATGTGGACCACCAGCCTGGTAAATTCCACCGGCACCTCCACCGTGAATTCGCTGCACACGTCCGATCCCAACCACGAGCATGTCTACCAGATCGGCAACGACGGCACGTCCTGGTACAACGCTGCGATGTTGCAGGTCCGCCACCAGATGGGCCGTTCTCTTAGCGTGCAGCTTTCCTACGCCTTCTCCCACGCGATCGATGATGTGGGCGGTCCCCAGTTTCTGCCAGGCGTGCCGGTGGTCTCCATACCGGGGAACGTTACGGCCGACAAAGGCAGTTCGGCGGCCGACCAGCGCCACCGCGGCACCCTCAATTTTGTGTGGACTCCGAGGATTCTCAGGAACGATTCACCCGCCGTGCGGCTACTGGTAAACGGATGGCAGCTTTCGGGTATTGCGACCGTAGCCACGCCGCAATCGGTTACGCCGTTGGTGGTGGTGAGCGGACAGCAGTTTCCCAATATCACGATGGAGTATCTGAATTCGCTCAACGGGTCCGGCGGTTGGGATCGGGCGCCGTTCTACGGTGTGAATGCCTACCGGTTGGGAACGGAATACAACCTGAACGCCCGCGCGGCTAAGATTTTTGCAGCCACCGAAAGGATCCGCGCCACCGTGGCAATTGAGGCGTTCAACGTGTTCGACAACCAGTACACTACGGGCGTGAACAACATCGCGTTCATCGCCACCGGCGGCATTTTGCGGCCCGCGGCCGGCGCTGGACAGCCCGATGCGTCCTCCGCTTTCCCCTACGGCAGCACCGCGCGTCGGGCTCAGGTCTCCGTCCGCTTCGAATTCTAAGCGGCAGCGGCCGAAGAACCCCTCACGGGAAATAGTAAAGCAGGATCGATTTGCCGATCTGTTCCTGTTCGGGCACACGATCGGGCCAGGGAGTTACTCCGGGGTGAGTGTCGAAGAGACCCAGGCGGTATTCCTTCCAATAGGTCTTTCCAATCGCGTTCCAGCCGTGCGACGGGACGTTGGGGTAGCCGGCGGTGCGATGGGGGAAGCCATGCTCGCCTTCCAGGTCCGCCGTAATCAGAGACGTGAAAGCCACCTCCTTTGCGTGAACCTGTTTGAGCCGGGCGGATAGGCGCTTGACATCCTGCCCCCAGTCGAGGTCGGAATCCACCAAAATGTTTTCCGGGCGGCTATCCGCCAGTTCGTTGAAGTACGCCAGATAGTCGGGATGACCGATCAGGGAAGAGACGGCCATCCACAGGGTCATCGCTCCGGCGCCGGCGATGACCCAGCGCTTGCCTCCGGCATTTTCGATGCCCCGGGCCAGAGCGGCCGCGGCCACCAGCGAAAATCCCATGTACACCGGCAGGACATGGCGGATGCCGATATTGATCCGGCTGAAAGCGCCCACCAGGAGGATTCCCGCCGCGAACAGCAGGGGCGGCCACAGTTCACGGTAGTAGCGGCGGTGGCGGAACGCGAGGAAGACCCCGGCGAAGAGCAGCACCAGGAATCCCAGCGGCGTCTTTACCGCCAGCGCAACTTCGTAAAAATACCAGAAGCCCGTGGATCTCCGTTCCCCCAGCAGATAGCCGGGATGGCCGGCGGAGTTGTGATACATCACCTCCTCGATACCCTGGTACAGTTCGGGCGCGGGCAGCCGGATGCTGCTGAAGTCCGCTTTGCCGAACGAAAAGCGGTAGCCGGCCCAGATCGTCAGGCAGGCCACCAGCACCGCCAGCGCCAGGGTCGGCAGGCGATCGCGCGTGACGCGCCACAGTCGGCCCGCGCCGGGGCGATCGGTGGCCATGTACCACAACAGAGCCAGCCCCACGCTGACCGGCAGAAACGCCATTCCCGAGAACTTGGAAAGCATCATAAGGGCCGTGCAGATGCCGAACCAGACGGCGTGCCTTCGCGTGGGCTCTTCCAGCCATATGTATCCGGAGAGAAACGCAGCCCCCAGAAACGCGGTAAGTGCCATGTCCGTGGTGGAGAGGCCCGCGTGGGCCAGCACAGGCGGCATAAAGCTGAACAGAAACACGGCCGGCACGGCAATCGCGCCGTTGAAATACCGGCGTCCCCACAGATAGACCACCAGGCAGCCCACCCAGAAGAACGGCAGGATCCCGAGGCGTGAAAGCGCCAGGGTCAGGTCATAATGGCGGCCGTGGTAGAGGATAGCAGCGCCATCCAGCAGCAGCCAGTCGCGCGCGGTCTGCGGGCTGTAGACGGTACGGGCGCCCAGAAGATAAGGACCCACGGCGGACGCGACACGCGCCAGCGGAGGGTGCTGCGCCTCCAGTGTGTAGACCCCTTTGTCGAGCCACTCCATGCCGCAAGCGATGTGAGCGGGCTCATCGGCGGTGTGATTGAAGACCGTATAGGTGGAGACGATCCGCATGGAGGCGAACAGGACCAGCACCAGGCTCAGCGACCGGCAGTGTTTCTCTAAAAACTCCAGAAACCTGGAGGGCTCTGGCGGCGCGTGCTGCATCTCCTTTGCTCGCCGGATGGCCGCCTTTTTTCCCACACTCTCGACTGTAGCAAAGCCCGGAAAACTTGCCATGCTTCGCGCAAATTACATACAGTGGTGGTTCAACGAATGAAATCCAGGGCACGCAAAGGGAGACCCGAAGCACCTCCGCCACCAGCGATCTCCACGCCTTCCGCTACGCTCGATATCCACTCGACAGTGCGCCGCCATGGGCTCATTGTGGCCGCGCTGTGGGCCCTGATTCTGCTGGCCAATCTCGACTCCTTTCGCGACGGATTCCCGTTCGACAACCGCGCGGCCATTGTGATGGATGAGCGCGTGCACACGGCCACCGCGGAGAATGTCCACCTGATATTCAATCAGGACTACTGGCCCAAACAGCCTGCCGGGTTGTACCGTCCTTTCACGACACTTTCGTATCTGTTCAATTACGTCACGCTGGGCAACGGCGTTCACCCCGCCGGGTATCATTGGGTCAACCTGTTGCTGCACGGCTTGAATGTGGTGCTGGTCTACGCCCTGGGTCTGCTGCTGTTCCAGCGTAGCTTGTGGGCGGCCGCGATGGCGGCGGTATGGGCGGTTCATCCGCTGCTGACCGAAAGCGTGACCAACATCGTGGGGCGCGCGGACATCCTGGCGGGGCTCGGTGTGCTGGGCGGCCTGGTCTGCTACATCTGGAGCACGCGCACCGCGGGTAAGCAGCGGCGGGCGTGGCTGGCCGCTGCGGCGCTGGTCACCGCCATCGGCATGTTTTCCAAGGAGAGCGCGATTGTCGTGCTGGCCGCGGTGGCGCTGTGGGACCTGGCGTTTCCCGAGACTACCACGGGCCGCGGCGGCACGTGGGCTGCCAGGCTGCCGGGCTACGTGGCGATCGGCCTCGCTTGCGCCGTGTATCTGGCGGTCCGCTTTTCGGTGCTGGGGAAATTGCCGCCGGTCTTCGTGCCTTACGCCGACAATCCCCTGAATGGCGCGGATTTCTGGACGGCCCGTTTGACCGCGGTGAAAGTGTTGGGCAAGTATCTGTGGCTGCTGGCCTGGCCCGCGCAACTTTCGTGCGACTATTCCTACAACCAGATCCCGCTTTTCGATTGGAACCTGGCGAGCGTGGAAGGCTGGAAGACGCTGGTCGCCCTGGCATCCTGCCTGGCATTGGGTGCGGCCGGGATCGCCTGCTTTCGCCGCAACCGGATCGTCTTTTTCTGCATCGGCCTTTTCTTCGCCGCGATGGCGCCGACTTCCAACCTGATCATTCTGGCCGGAACCATCATGGCCGAGCGCTTCCTGTACATCCCGGCAATCGCCTTTGCCGCCCTGCTGGTGCTGCTGGCGCGCACGGCTTGCGAGAGGTTTGCGCCCGGCAATCCACGGGCTCCGCTGGCGGCTGCCGCGGTGCTCGGCGTGATCGGTGCGGCGTTTGCCGCGCGCACGTTTGTGCGCAACTTCGACTGGTTCGACGAGGTGCAGTTATACGCCGCGAACCTGGTCTCCTGCCCGAACAGCTTCCGCTCGCACAACGGCCTGGGGCTGGCGCTGGCCACCAGCGCGCATCCCGAACTGGATCGCGCAGCGGTGGAAATGCAGCGATCCATGGAGATTCTGGGGACGCTGCCGGATGACAAAAGCGAATCGCCACCCTATACCAACGCCGGTTTCACTTACCGGATGAAAGGCGACGCAGTCGCGCCCGCGCCGGAGAGCCGGCTGTGGTACCGCAAATCCGTGGACGTGCTGGTGCGCGGCGCGCAGGTGGATGCTGCCACCGGCCGGGTCGCCACCGAAAGGGCGGCCGAACAGGGCGTGCGCATCGCGCGGTCCGGATGGCCCCCGCTGTACCTGGAGTTGGGGCGCAGCTACCTGCGGCTGAACGAACCGGCGAAGGCGCTCGATGCGCTGAAGTTCGGCCGGAGCATTCAGCCTGAGATCTACTTCTTCGAAGAGATGGCCAACGCCTATCGCCAACTGGGGGACAACGACCAGGTAGCGGTGACCCTGATGGAGGGGCTGGGGATGCACATGGAGTACCCCCGGTTCGCCCGGGAACTGGTGGAACTGTACCGGAAAACCGCGCCCCGGAGTTGCGCGCTCCGGGACGCGCCGGGCGGTTCCAGCCTGAATGTGGAGTGCCCCATGGTACACAATCAACTGTGCACCGCGACGCGGAATGTCGTGGGGCTGTACAATCAGTTCGGGCAGTCCGGGAACGCCGTCAATACGGCGCGCAGCGCGGTCACCACGCTGGGGTGTCCGGCGGAAATGTTCCGGTAACGGCGCGCGCGGTAGAATGGGGTCAGCAACGGAGTAACCGCCCATGCCAACGCTGGCCGAACAGCTCGGCCGCCAGGTCCGCGAGTCGGAGTTGCACCGGCCGCTGGAAGGCACCCGAGTCCAGTGCTTCGCCTGTGGCCATCGCTGTCCCATTCCCGCCGGTTTTTCCGGAGTCTGCAAGGTGCGATTCAATCGCGCCGGAATACTGTACGCCCCCTTCGGCTATGTCAACTCGGCATATTGCGACCCCATCGAAAAGAAGCCTTTCTTTCACGCCCTGCCGGGAAGCCGCGCGCTGAGTTTCGGGATGCTGGGATGCGACCTGCACTGCGGATATTGCCAGAACTGGGTCTCATCGCAGGCACTGCGCGACTTTCGTTCCACGCTGGAATTCGAAACGGTGCGGCCGAAAGATCTGGTGGCCATGGCGCTCCGCCAGGGCGCCTCCAGCCTCGTCAGCACATACAACGAACCTCTGATCACGGCGGAATGGGCGGTGGCTGTGTTTCGGGAGGCCAAGGCCGCCGGCCTCACGACGGGCTTTGTCTCCAATGGCAACGCGACCCCCGAGGTGCTCGCGTATATCCGGCCCTGGGTGGATCTTTACAAGGTCGATCTGAAGAGCTTCGACGATCGGAAGTATCACGAACTGGGGGGCAGAATTGCGCCGATTCTCGATTCCATCGGCCGGATTCACCAGATGGGTTTTTGGCTGGAGGTGGTGACGCTGGTGGTTCCCGGGTTCAACGATTCCGATGACGAACTGGGCCGGATGGCCGGTTTCCTGGCCGGCATCTCGCGCGATATTCCCTGGCACGTGACCGCGTTTCACAAAGACTACAAGATGACCGGGCCCGCAAACACTCCGGCGGCGGCGCTGCTTCGTGCCGCGGAGATTGGCCGCGGCGCCGGCTTGCGTCATGTGTACGCGGGCAATCTGCCCGCGGCAACGGGCCGGCTGGAAGATACACACTGCCCGGAGTGCCGGAGAGTGCTCATCGAACGGGTAGGCTTTCGGGTGCGCGCGAATCGCCTGACGGCGGAAGGCCGGTGTCCTCACTGCGCTACGCCAATTCCCGGCCGGTGGGGCGCGCAATCGCCGGCGGCCGGCCAGCAATTGCGGCCCGATCTGGTGCATATCCGCTGCGGATAGTCCATGTCCACGGTTCACATCTCGCCGTATTCCGGGCAGTGGTATCCCGAGGCCGCCGCCGAACTGGAGGCGCTGCTGGAACAGAAGTACGCCTGCTCGCGCGCGCGAACCGGCCATTCGCTGCCAGCCGGGTTGGGGTTCGTAACGCCGCATGCGGGGCCGGCTTATTCCGGCGCCGTCGCTGCCGGCGTTTACCGCACGCTCCACCAGCAGCGTGCCGAACGGGTGGTGCTGCTGGCGTTCCCGCACCGCGGCATGTTGCGTGGCGTGGCGACTCCGGACGTCCGAGCGATCGTGACACCTCTCGGGGAACGGGAAATCGATCGCCGGTTCGCAGGCGATTTTCGTGCGTTGCCCGAAGGCCGGCTTTGCGATCACTCGTTCGAAATTCAGTTGCCGTTCCTGCAGAGAAGCGTGCCGCGCGCCGTCGTCACTCCTCTGTACGTGGGCCCGTTGACCGCTGAGGAACGAAGCCACGCTGCCGGCGTGCTGGCGGCGGCGTGGCAGCCCGGCACGGTGTTTGTGGCCTCTTCGGACTTCACGCATTACGGGCGCGATTTCGACCACTTGCCGTTCCCTTCCGACCGCCACACCGCGCAGCGTCTGCGAGATCTCGACTTCCAGTACATCGAGGCGGCGGGAAGCCTCGACGCTTGCCGGTTCCTGGACGTGTTGGATCGCCACCAGGGCACGGTCTGCGGCTCCGCTCCCATCGCCCTGATGCTGGATGTGCTGCGCCGGTTGGATCGCGAGAGCATCTACCCCTCCGTGATCGATTACCAGACCTCCGGCGAGATCACCGGCGACTTCCATCACAGCGTCAGCTATGCGGCGCTGGGCTTCCACTCGCAAACGGCGTTCTGGCTGGAGGCGGACGACTGCGAAGCGCTTCTGAACAGCGCGGCGGAAACCTTGCGCGGGTTGCGGGAAGGACGAGCCCGGCCGCTGATTGCGGCCCGCGGCGGTTCGCCGGCTTTGGCCGCGAAGCGTGCAGCTTTCGTCAGCCTCCACCGGGACGAAGAGTTGCTCGGTTGCATCGGGAACCTGGCCGGCCGCTGCCCGCTGGCGGAAGAGATTGCCGGGCTTACGCGGAGTGCGGCAATTGACGATCCCCGGTTCGGTCCGGCTACGTCGGGGGCAGGGCCGATCGATATCGAAATCTCGCTGCTGACTCCGTTCCGCAGAATTTACAACCCGGCGGAGTTCTGCGTGGGCAAGCACGGTGGATTTCTCACCCTGGAGCACCGTTCCGGCCTCCTGCTGCCGCAAGTGGCGGAAGGGCGCGAGTGGCGGGCCGAAGATTTCATTCGGGCACTGGAACGGAAAAGCAATCTATGGAAGGGCGCGGCAGCGGACCCGAAGGCCAAACTGTTTGTATTTGAAGCGCAGATATTCAGCAGGAAGAATGCGGTGAGATGACCCGCCACCCTTCAACAGGCCAGGTCTTCGCGCCCGATTTTTAACGATTCGAGATTTCCGAGCACAGTCAGTGCGATCTGTTTGGGGTCGAAGAACGTGCGGGCGATCCGCTGCACGTCATCGGCAGTGACCGCTTCGATACTCTCCACCAGTTCGTCCAGCGTAAAGAACTTGGCGAAGTACATTTCCTGGCGCGCCAGGTTGGACATGCGGCTGGATGTGGATTCCAGGCTGAGCATGAGCGAGCCCTTCAGATGATCCTTGGCGCGCCGCAATTCCTCTTCGCCCACAGTCTCGCTCTTGAGCTGGCGGAACTCCAACATGATCGACTCCACTACCTGGCGCGCCGATTCGGTGGACGTGCCGGCATAGATGGACATGCACCCGGTATCGCGGTAGGGATTCAATTCGGAAAAGACCGCGTAGGCCAGGCCCTGCCGCTCGCGAATGTTCTGGAACAGGCGGGAACTCATGCCTCCGCCGAGCAGGGTGTTCATCACGTAGCAGGTGAAGCGTTCCTCGTGCGGCAGCGGATAAGAGGGCACGCCCAGAACCAGGTGTACCTGCTCCAGCGCCTTCTTGTTGCGCAGGGCCAGCCGGGCATGGGTGCCGGGAACGGGGTCGGCCTTCGGCAGGTCCACCGGCGGCATGCTTTCGAAGTGCTCGCAGACCAGCGCCACCAGCCGTTCGTGCGTCAGGTTGCCGGCCGCGGTGACGATCAGGTTGGCCGGCACGTAGATCGAACCGTAATAGTTCCGGATCATGGAGCGGTCGAAGCGCTTCACGGTCTGGGGAGTGCCCAGGATGGGCTTGCCCAGGGGATGGTCCTTCCAGAAGTTGGAGGAGAAAATTTCGTGGACCAGGTAGTCCGGCGAGTCCTCTTCCATTTTGATCTCTTCGAGGATGACGCCCTTTTCCTTTTCGATGTCCTCGTCGCGGAACATGGGGTGGAGCACCAGGTCCGCCAGGACGTCAAATGCCTGGGAGAGATGCTGGTCCAGCACCTTGGTGTTGAAGCAGACCAGCTCTTTGGCCGTGAAGGCGTCCAGGTTGCCGCCGATGGAATCCACCGAGCGCGCGATGTCTTCGGCACTGCGCTTAGTTGTGCCTTTGAACAGCATGTGCTCGATGAAGTGGGAGATGCCGTTCTGCTCGCTGGTTTCGCTGCGCGAGCCGGCATTGATCCACACCCCCACGGAAACCGAACGCACGTGGGGCATCTCTTCGGTAATTACACGGACCCCGTTGGCGAGCGTGGTCATCTCGATGTCCCGGACGGGACTGATGGGCGATGTCATGTTGAATTCAGATGGCAGGAGCCTGTACTTCCATTTGTAACACCTTTCTGGAGGCGCCTGCCATTCCGGTAGAATGGGGGAGAATGTCCCATCCGCTCGTGGGTATGGACCTCGCCGACCTGCGCGAGGCTCTCGGCTCCGCACAACCAGGATATCGGGCCAGGCAGGTTTACGAAGCGCTTTACCGGGGCCAGGCATCCGAGTTTGTACAGATTTCCACACTCCCGGCCAGCCTGCGGTCCGAACTTTCGGCGCATCACCGGGTAGGCTTGCCGGAAGTGGCGCAGCTTTATCAATCGGCCGATGGCACCCGGCGCTATCTGCTCCGGCTGGACGATGGCCGTACCGTCGAGACGGTCCTGATGCCGGAGGGCGAGCGGGACACCATTTGCATTTCCAGCCAGGTGGGCTGCCCTGTGGACTGCAAATTCTGCATGACGGCGCTGATGGGGCTGGAACGGAACCTCACGGCGGGCGAGATTGTCGGACAGGTCCTGCTGGTGACGCGTGAGAACCATCTCCGGCAGGACGGCGGCCGCCTGAATATCGTGATGATGGGGCAGGGAGAGCCGCTGCTTAACCTGGAAAACGTGGTCAAGGCCGCGCGCATCCTGCTGGACCCGGGCGGCTTTGCCCTGTCGCCGCGGCGCGTCACGGTCTCGACGGCGGGAATTATTCCGCGCATGGAGGAGCTCGGGCGGGAGCCCGTGAGGCCCAAGCTGGCCATTTCGCTGAATGCCTCCACCGAAGAGTCGCGCCAGGAATTGATGCCCATCACGCGCAAGTATCATTTGAAGGACCTGATGGCGGCCTGCAAGGCCTATCCGCTGCGCCCCTGGGAGAAGCTCACCTTCGAATATGTCCTGCTGCGCGGCGTCAACGATTCCGAGGGCGATGCGCGGCGGGTGGCGAAACTG
Source organism: Candidatus Sulfopaludibacter sp. (assembly GCA_031292755.1). Classification (GTDB taxonomy): domain Bacteria; phylum Acidobacteriota; class Terriglobia; order Bryobacterales; family Bryobacteraceae; genus Sulfopaludibacter. The sequence continues at coordinate 1,859 of JARLGM010000142.1, read as the reverse complement.
CTGGCCAACCTGAATTGCAAGGTGAACCTGATCGCGTTGAATCCGGGTCCGGGAATTCCATTTGAAACGCCCGATCCGGAGCGTGTGGCGGAGTTCCAATCGACCGTGCGCCGCAGCGTGCCGTGCTTCGTGCGGAAGCCCCGCGGACTGGATATCTACGCCGCGTGCGGGCAACTGAAACGCCAACTTGTGATGCCTGAGTAACATCAGCGGCTCTCTGCTATCCTAGCTCGTTATGTTGATCGAGCAACAGATTGCCGAACGCCGGGAACGAGCTGGCGCCGCCGTCGCGAAAGTTCTCGAACGGCCCGCGGGCGAGCCATATGGCGACTATCGAGTGAGATCCGTCAGCGGGAAAACCTACCGCGTTGCCATGCGCGGTCCAGGGCTGTTCGAAAACTACTGTTCGTGCCCTGACTTCGTTGTCAACACCCTGGGAACCTGCAAGCACATCGAGGCCCTGCTTTTACGGCTTCGCAAACGGTATGGACGCACGTTCGAAAGCAAAGCGTATGCGCGGACGCGCGCATCCATTTCCTTGCAATACGGCGAAGGCATCGATATCCGCTTGCGTCTTCCGGCGGCCCCGTCAGCAGCGCTGCTGAAATTGGCGCAGGATTATTTCGACGCTGCCGGCTTGCTGCGGCGGGAGCATTTCCAGAGTTTCCACCGCGTGATCGAGCTCTTCCGTCAAGCCGACCTGGACGTGGTCATCTACAGCGATGTCCTGGAATACCTCGACCGGGAGAATGAGCTTGCCGATGGGCTCGATCTGGAACGCCAGTTTCTTTCAAAGTTAGGCAAAGGACGGGATCCCTTGAACGGACTCCTCAAGACCAAGCTTCTGCCCTACCAGGAGCAGGGGGCGATTTTCGCTGCTTGCCGGGGCCGCGTAGTTCTGGCGGACGACATGGGGCTGGGCAAGACTGTTCAGGCCCTGGCTGCCGCGGAAATGCTGCGGCGCCGCCGTGGCATTCAAAGAGTGCTGGTGGTGGCTCCGGCTTCGGTAAAGTACCAGTGGAAGACGGAAATTGAAAAATTCACCGATCTTCCGGCGCAGGTCATCGAAGGCTTGCTGCCGCGGCGGCGTGAACTGTATGCCTCGCCCAAGTTCTTCAACCTTTCCAGCTACGAATTGGTTCTGAAGGATGTGCGCTACATGCACGAACTGGCGCCGGACCTGATTATTCTGGATGAAGCACAGCGCATCCGCAACTGGACCACTGCCACTGCGAGAACCATCAAACAACTGAAAAGCCGCTATGCCTTCGTACTCACGGGAACCCCGCTCGAAAACAAGCTGGAAGAGTTGTTCTCCGTCGTGGAATTCATCGACGGCCGCCGGCTCGGTCCCGCGTTCCGCTTCCTGCACGAGCACCGGACCGAAGACGAACAAGGCCATTTGATCGGTTACCGCGGCCTCGACCGGATTCACGATCAACTGGCGCCCATCCTTTTGCGGCGCACGCGGCAGGAGGTCCTCAAGGATCTGCCCAAGCGCACCGACCAGATCCTCCACGTGCCCCTGACCCCGCAGCAGGCGGAACCATACTACGAGCAGAGCGACATCCTGGCGGCATTGATGCACAAGTGGGAGCGGCAGGGTTGGCTTTCGGAAATCGACCAGAAGCGCGTCCTGTGCTGCCTGCAGAATATGCGGATGCTCTGTAATTCCACGTTCCTGTTCGACAAAGTATCGAACTATTCTCCGAAACTCGCCGAGTTTCGCGAGATCGTTCGCGAGTTGACGATCGAAGAGGACCGGAAGGTAGTGGTCTTCAGCGAGTATGAGCGCATGACCCATTTAGGGCTTGCCGCAAAATAACATTTACCATATGTAATGTTTTGTGAGATGCTGA
>JARLGM010000141.1 GCA_031292755.1 Candidatus Sulfopaludibacter sp. | reverse complement strand
GCGCACACGCTGCGCGGCACCGCCGCGGGGTCCGTGATTCCGCACAGCACCGCCGCCACCATGTCGCAATGCTCCAGCGCCGTGGCGAAGCGCGCCCGTTTTTCCGGATTGTGCCGCAGCCAGTGCAGCAGCTTGGCCCAACCCCACTCGGAGGAATAGATGCCGCCGCACCAGTCGATCGCCGCCAGCCCCCGCTGGTGCGCCGCCGCGGTGATCTCGCCGGCTTCCTGCCAGGCCCTGTGGTCGCACCACAGGTAATAGTCGTCGATCGGCTCCAGCCTTTCATCCACCGGAATCACGCTGGACCCGGTGGTATCGAGCGCAATGGCTGCGATCGACTTTCCGTCCACACCCGCCGCCACCACGGCGCGGTGCATGGCTTCCACCAGCGCGCGCATGTGATCCGCATGGCTCTGCGTGGCGTGGTCGGGATCTTCCTTCTTTCGGAGGAGCGGATAGTCGCCCGTACCCGCGCCCAGGCGTCCCCGCTCGCTATCGAAAATGGAAACGCGGACGCTCAATGTGCCGAAATCCGCTCCGGCAACGATGCTCATAGCCAATCTCCTGCAAAGCAGAATTGGCCGCGGATGAACGCAGATAAACGCAGATAAGAGGTCATTTCTTTATCGGCGTTCACCGGCGGCTATTTCTCTTCTCATGCGTGCTGCTTCACGCTCCAGCCGAGGTAGCGCGAAGCCGCCTCCGCCACCGCGGTCGATACCGACGACAGGTTGGCCGCCACATGGTGCTCGAAGCCGTTCTCGCAGATGTAGCGCAGCAGCCCTTGCAGATTGGGAATCCGCACCACACCGGCCCCGCCGAATGTATCCAGGGGATCGTCCGTGAATTCGCCTTCGCCCACGTACCCCCAGATGGCCCCAGCGCGGTCGTTCGTGGAAAAACGGGCAAAGCTCATCGGACCCGGCTTCACCAGCCCCACGCAAGTGCCGTAGGTATTCTCGCGACCCACCGTGCCGGCGATAATCTGCTGGAAGTCCATGCGCGTTTCCCGGAAAAAGTGTTTGGGAAGATTGCTGCAATGGAAGCACACCGCCTTATCCGGATCCTCGCCGTAATTGTTGTTCCAGTCCAGCAGCGCGCTGGGAGTTCCCGACGCCAGTTGCAGCGCGTGCATCCCGATGACTCCGGCGATATCCACTTCGCAGGCGCTCGACATCAGGTTCTCGCTCATCATGCTCATCACCGTGCAGGGCACCACGCCGAAGAATTCCTCCAGCGAGGTCCAACACTGCACCGCGCTGATGGTGCAATCGGTCTGCGCCATCCAGGCGTCGATCACCGCGCCCAATTTCGCCATCTTCATGAGGGCCGCCGCCGGTACGCTCTCGGTGGTCACATACTTCTTAATCGATGCCAGCTTTCCCTGCGCTTCGGGCGCATCGTCGCTCATGCGCGCGATCCTTCCCAGAATTTCGGAAAGGTCGATGGGCTCCACCGAGATTCCGCTGGCTTCCAGCAGCTTTTCGCTGTAGCGCACGGTATTGAAGGCCGCCGGCCGCGCGCCAATCGCGCCGATCCGCAAACGCCGCAGGCCGCGCACCACCCGGCAAACCGCCGCAAACCACGCCAGGTCCTTCGCAAAGAACTCCGAATCCGGCGCTTCGGTGTGCCGCGTGGTCAGCGAGTACGGAATGCCGTACTGCGCCAGGTTATTGCAGGCGGACATCTTGCCGCAGAAGCTGTCCCGCCGGTCGCTGATGGTCATGCGCCCCGGCGTGTCCGGCGTCGCCTGAATCAGTACGGGGACGTTCAGCCCCGCCATGCGCAGCGTGTCGGCGATGGCCCGCTCGTCGCCGAAATTCGGCAGCGTGACAATCACGCCGTCGATGGCCTCCCGGTGCTTCTTAAACAGTTCCGCGCAACGCGATGCTTCGGCCCGCGTCTCTACCGCGCCGAACTTGGTCTCATCGGGCCCTACGGCCACCACGCCGTAGCCCGCTTTCTCGAGCACGGCGATCATTTCCGATCGCCCGCTCTGTGCCAGATGGTCCGGGAAGAATCCCCGATTGCCGACAATCACACCAAAGGTGACTGCGCGGGCTGTGCCGTTCGCCATTCTCTGTGATCCCCTTACGTAGCAGCGCTGTAATCGCTTGCAACGCTCATCGTATGGAACTTTAAGGACCGAAGTCAAGGCGAGGCGCCTTCCGCCCGTCAATCCCGGCTCAAACTGCCGATCCGCGCCGGAAACACGGGGGGCCGCACCGACTCCGCCTTCCAGCCCAGCAGAAACTCCACCGCCCCGCCGCAGACGCGCCCCTGGCACGGCCCCATGCCGCAGCGCGTATGCAGCTTCGCTTCGCGCCAGCCCATGCAGCCGCGCACCCGCCCCAGCGGCACATCTTCGCAGCGGCACAGCAGCGTATCGTCCTGTGCCAGGTGCTTCAATTCTTCGCGCAGGGCGAAGGCGCGTTCCAGCCCCCCGGCAAATCGCCGGTGCCGTTCCCGCGCGCCGAATCGCGCCCGCGCCTCGCGCGTTTTGCCCGCCGCGGCAAAGCCGGCAATCTCGCCCTCCGTCAGCGCCAGGTCCAACCCGCCGATGCCGGTGGCTTCGCCCGCCGAATAAACGCCCGCCACGCTGGTTTGCTGCAACTCGTCCACGGCAACGCCGGTGGCGCTCATGCGGCAGCCCAACAACGCGGCCAGTTCCAGATTCGGCGCCAGGCCGAAGCCGCAGGCCAGGTAGTCGCACCGTTCGGTCCACGTCTTCCGGCCGCGCCGCAGCATCACGCTCTCCAGCTTCTCCGGCCCGCGCGCCTCCACTGGCCAGCATCCCGTGAGGTAAGGAATGCCGAACAGCCCCGCGCGCAATTGCACCGCCTGCGCCAGTTTGCCGGGATACGCCACCAGTCCCACGCCGAAGCGCAGCAGCGCCGCCTGGTCGGCCTGCTCGGCAATCAGCAAAACCCTGGCGCCGCGAGCGCGCAAATATTTCGCAACGGCCAGCAGCAGGGGGCCGCTCCCGGCTACCACCACCGGTTTTCCCGCCACGTCCAGGCCCGATTTCGCCAGTGCCTGCAAGCCGCCCGCGCCCATCACGTTCGGCAGGGTCCACCCCGGAAACGGCAGAAAGCGTTCCCGCGCGCCCGTCGCCAGGATCAGCTTTTCATAGCCCAGCTCCCGATCGCCGGCAAACTGTTCGATGGTCAGCTTCCCCGGCTCCGGCACGGCAAACACGCGCGCGCCCGCAAGCCACTCCACCCCGTTGCGCTCCGCCCTGCGAATCCACGCGGCCGCCGGACCCGCCGGCCTGCCTCCACCAGCCCGCCAGATCTGCCCGCCGGCCACCGGGTTGTCGTCCACCAGCGCCACGCGAGCGCCGCTCTCCGCCGCCCGGCACGCCGCCGCCAGACCCGCCGGACCCGCGCCCACCACCACCACGTCAAACATCCGTCCGGACCTCCATCCCGTCCACGCACGGAATCTGGCAGCTCCGGCAATGCTCCCGCCCGTCGATCCTCACCCGGCATTCGAAACAGATCCCCATGCCGCACACCGGACCGCGCGGCTCGCCGGTGACACTGCGCCGGTACAAGCTCACCCCCGCCGCCGCCACCGCGGTGGAAACCATACTCCCCGCCGCCACCGTAACCTCGCGCCCGTTGACGCTAACCTTCATGGTGTGCCTCCGCCTGCCGCCCCGGCAGATAAGGCTCCGCGGGAATCACCGGCGTGCGCCCCACAATCAAATCCGCCACCAGCCGTCCCGTAGCCAGGGACGTAGTGATGCCCAACCCCTCGTGCCCCGTCGCCAGATACAGCCGCGGATCCGCTGGCACCGGCCCGATCAGCGGCAGCTTGTCCGGCGTCGCCGCGCGAAATCCGGTCCACGTGCGAATCGCCGTCAGTTCGCTAATCTCCGGCATGTATTCCCGTACCCGCCGCAGCATGCGCGCCAGCATGTGACTTTCAATCGCCGCCGTCTCCGACCCGAACTGCCGCGACGAGCCCAGCAGCACCTGCCCCGTGCGCCGCGGCTGCGCATTGAATGCCACCGAATCGGCGGTGGTGGAATGCGCGCTCTTCAGGTAGCCCAGTTCCACCAGCACGTGCGTGACAAATCCCGGATACCGGTCCGTAATGGCCAGGTGCCCCTTGCGCTTGCGGACTTCGATGCCCGGCGTCAGCTCCGGCGCCCAGGCCCCGGTGGCATTCACCGTGATGCCCGCCGCCAGAAACGTGCCGTCACGCAACCGGATGCCCTGCCCGCTCAGTTGCACCGCCGCCTCCCGCCGCACTTCGATATCCCGCAGCATGTGCCGCGCCGCGCACGGCGGATAGACGACCGAATCGTCCGGCACAAGCAACGCGCCAGCCAGGCCGCTCCGCAGATGGGGCTCCGCTTCCGCCAGCGACCGGGCATCCAGCACCTCGGCGCGCACGCCGATCCCATCGTACAGCGCCTTCTTGCGATGCACTTCCGCCAGTTCTTCCTGGTCCGCCGCCACCCACAACGTGCCGCAGGGCAGGTACTCCACGTTCGCCGGCAGCGAATTCCGGCGTGCCAGCCACAAATCTCGCGAGCAGCGTGTCAGGGCGATCTGCGCCGGCGAATCGTCCATCACCACGATGTGCCCCATGCCCGCCGCGGTGGCCCCGCCGCCAACGGGCCCGGGCTCCACAACCACCACTTTCAGGCCCGCCGCGCGGCATTCTTCCGCGCAGGCGGCTCCCACAATGCCGCCCCCGGCGATGGCTACGTCGAAGCTTTCGCCCATGATCCGCGGATTCCGTAGCAGAAGGGGTCGCGCTCGTCCAGAATCAGGTCGGCCTCGGCATTCACAAACGCCGAGCCCGTGATCTCCGGATAAATCCTGCCGTCCTCCACCACTACCGTGCCTTCGAACACGCTGCCCACAATGCTTTCCTGGCGCCACACCTCGCCGGGCCGCAGTTTGCCGTCGGCATACAGGCAGGCCAGCTTGGCGCTGGTGCCGGTGCCGCATGGCGACCGGTCGTACGCCTTGCCCGGGCACAGCACGAAGTTCTTGCTGTCCGCGCCGTTCACCGTGGGCGGGCCGAACAGCTCGATGTGGTCGATCAACCCACCGTTCGCGCCCGTGATACCCTGCGCCTCCAGACCGCGCCGGATGCGCCAGGAATAATCGGTCAGTTCCTCCGCCCGAGCCGGCGAAAGCTCCTGCCCGTGGCCGCTGCACAGGAAAAACCAGTTACCGCCCCAGGCGATATCGCCGCGCACCTCGCCAATGCCCGGAAGGGCCACCGCTACCTGCGCCGCGTGGCGATAGCTGGGCACATTGCGAATCGTGACCGTGCCATTGGCGTTGAGCCGCGCCTCCACCGTGCCCACCACGGTTTCCAAGCGGCAGGTCCCGCCCGGAAACCGCCCCATGTGCGCCAGCGTCACCACCAGCCCGATGGTCCCGTGGCCGCACATATTCAGGTATCCGACGTTGTTGAAATAGATCACGCCCGCGTCGCACGAAGGGTCGAATGGTTCGCACAAAAGCGCTCCCACGATGGCGTCGTTCCCGCGAGGCTCATTCACCACCGCCGAGCGGATGTAGTCGAACTCATTCCGAAAGCGCTCCAGCCGCACGGCCATGGGCCCATTCCCCAAATCCGGCCCACCCTCCACGACCACCCGGGTCGGCTCGCCCCCGGTATGAGAATCGATGATTTTGATTTTCTTCATCTGCCTTCCTCGAACCATTGCAGGTGGTCCTCCGCGAACATCCGGAACTTCGCCCGCGCCACCCTGCGCGCCAGTTCCTTATCGCGGGAGAGGATTGCCTCGGCAAGCTCGACGTGGGCCGAGGCGGAATCCTTCATATCGATTTGTTGGTGATTCCGCAGATTGCGAATGAACAGAAACGCCAGCAGCGGCATGAGTGCCTGCGCCAGCAAACGCGGCAGCAGACTGTTTCCGCTCAGCCGCCATAGCGTCTCGTGAAAGCGTACGTCCAATCCGAAAAACTCGCGCACGTCGCGAGCCCGCCCGGCGCGCTCCATGGCATCGGTTACCAGCAGCAGTTTGCGAATCTGCGCGTCCGCCGCGTTCTCGATCGCCAGTTCCATGGCCAGCGTCTCCAGTTCCTCGCGAATGCGCAGAATCTGGCCGATCTCCGCCCGCGTCAGGGTGGTCACCACGCAGCCCTGGTTAGCTTTGCGAACCACCAGCCCCTCGTGTTCCAGCGCCACCAGGGCTTCCCTAACCGTGGGCTGCCCTACCCCGATCTCGCGCGCGAATCGCGATTCCACAATGCGGTCGCCGGGATTCAGTTCGCCCGCCACAATCATGTCGCGAATCGTTTCGGCAATCTGGTTTGCCATGGGAGCGCGCCGCCCCAGGCGGCTCGATAGCGCCTCCAGGCGAACGGTGAAACGTGCGTCAGCGGCTTGCATGCAGTTTGGGCCGGGTCGCGATCGCTTCGCGGATGATGCCCAGAATCTCCGCCCGCTCCGCGCCTTCGATCTTCAGCCGCGGCGCGCGCGTCCTCTCCGACCCCAGGCCTGTCTCCGCCATCGCCAGCTTGATGTACTGCACCAGCTTGACCTTGGTGTCCAGGTGCAGCAGCGGTGTATACCAGCGATACAGGTCCCGCGCCGCCTCCCAGTGCCCCGACGCCGCCAGGTCCCAGAGCGCGCGGTTCTCGTCCGGAAATGCGTTGACCAGCCCAGAAATCCACCCCTCGGCGCCCAGCAGTACGCTCTCCAGCACCAGGTCGTCCACGCCGCCGAACAGGATGTAGCGATCGCCGATGAGATTACGGAGGTCCGTGATGCGCCGGACATTCTCCGACGATTCCTTGATGGCCACCAGGTTCGGCACATCTTCCAGTTCCCGGAACATTTCCGGCGTGATATCCACGCTGTACGAAACCGGGTTGTTGTACGCCATGACCGGCAGCCCCGTGGCGCCGGCCACCGCGCGGTAATGCGCCATGGTCTCGCGCTCGTCGGACTTGTAGACCATGGCCGGCAGCACCATCAGTCCGTCCATGCCGGCCTTTTCCGCGTCGCGCGCAAAGCGGCACGCCAGCGCCGTGGTGTATTCGGCCACGCCCGTCAGCACCGGGATTCTGCCGCGCACCGACTGCTTCATCTCGCGCAGCACCTCCAGCTTTTCGACATATTCCAGCGCCGTGTTCTCGCCCACCGTTCCGAGCAGGACGACGCCGTGAATTCCGGCCTGAATCATCACCTCCAGGTGTTTTGCAGTGGCAGGCAAATTGAGCGATTCGTCCTCGCGGAATTGCGTGGTGATGGCGGGATATACGCCTTTCCAGTTCGTTTTCATAGGGTTGATCTATAATCTATAATCCGCTAAGGGGCATTGTCAACCGACTGCCTCGTTGTGTAAAGATTCGTAAACGAAAAACCGTGCAACCCATTTATTTTCAGCGGGTGTAACACGGCTGATTCAGACCATGAACTCCATAAATATTTTCGATTTGCTGCCCGGCCCAGCGTCCGCTAACCTGAGAATGTAATCGCAAACAGACTTCGGGTTCAACGGTTTTTCTCCCCGACCGAGAAGATCTGGCCCCAGAACATAAACAAGGAGAAAACACAACACTATGAAAAAATCGCTCATTCTCGCGGGAGCTTTGTCTCTCAGCGCCATTTGTTTCGCAGGAACCAAGACTTACGACATCAACCTGTCCGTCCCGGCCAAGGCTGGCAACGTTGTGCTGGCAGCCGGCGAGTACAAACTCACCGTGCAGGGCACCAATGCCGTATTCACGGACGCCAAGACGCGGAAAACCTTCACCGCTCCGATCAAAGTCGAGACCGCTCCCAAGAAGTATCACTACACCGCGGTAGACACGGCCCCCGACCAGGGTTCCGATAAGATCACGTCCATCGAACTGGGCGGTTCCACGACGCAGATCGCGTTCTAAGCGAACGCCGTTACCACCTGTGATGCACGAGCGCGCGAATCCGGCTGTCGTATACCTGCCGGATCGCGCGCATCGTGCCCTCGGGCAATGCCGGCAGTTCCGACGCCGCACAGTTTTCCGCCGCCTGCGCCGCGCGTTTCGCTCCCGGTATGGCGCATGTAATCGCGTCGAACATCAGGATCCATCGGAGTGCCAGTTGACACAAGGTAACGCCCGGCGGCAGCAACTTTCCGATCTCCTCCACCGCGCCTAACGCGACTTCGTAATCCACTCCGGAAAAAGTCTCCCCTACATCGAACTCTTCGCCGTGACGATTGAAGTTACGGTGATCGTCCGGCGCGAACTGGCTGTGGCGCGTCAGTTTTCCGGTCAGCATCCCGCTCGCCAGCGGCACGCGCGCCAGAATGCCCACCTGCTTCTTCTTCGCCTGCTCGAAAAACAGCTCCGCCGGCCGGTGCCGGAACGCATTGAAGATGATCTGCACCGTCTGCACGCCGGGATATTCGATGGCCTTCAACGCCTCCTCCACGCGCTCCACGCTCACCCCGTAGTAGCGGATCTTCCCGGCTTCCTTCATTCGGTCCAGCGCGAAAAACAGCTCCGGGCGGTAATAAACATCGGTTGGCGGACAATGGAGTTGCACCAGATCGAGGCAATCGGTCGAGAGATTCCGCAGGCTGTCTTCAATGAAGCCGGTGAGATTTTTCGCGGTGTACCCTTCGGCGTTGTGCGGTGAAAGGCGGCGGCCCGTTTTGGTGGCCACCACAATCTCGTCCTTCCGCCGGCGCTTCAAATCCGCGATCAGCCTCTCGCTCCGCCCCATGCCGTACACATCGGCGGTATCGATGAAGTTCACGCCGCAATCCAAGGCCTTTTCGAGGGCCGCCATCGATTCGCCATCGTCCACGCTGCCCCACGACCCGCCAATGGCCCACGCGCCAAAGCTGATCTCCGAAACCTGCCAACCCGTCCGCCCCAGGGCGCGATAGTTCATAAGTCCGTTTACCCTTTCCTCACTACGAAATAAGGCTGGTTCGCCAGGTCCGCGGCGAAGCCCGGATACAACCACGCCTTCTCCGGCGTCTCGCGCAGCTCGAAGTAATACTGCATCGGAAAGGGCGATTCGGTATACGCGCCCGGCACCGTGCCTTTGAGCCGGCCCCCGGACCCTTCCATTTCCGCGCTCTGCCAGCGCTCCGCCTGGTTCACATGCCGGTAATACAAGCGGGCGCCGGAAAGCTTCACGGAACGATCCGCGCTGAACTCCACTTCCAGGGGCAGCCCCGGCCGGAGATGCGCGGGCGGCTTGTGCTGTACCGCCGCAAAGCCGCGCTTGGGACGCCCCAGCGCCGCCAGCACCGCAGCCCGCGCCTCTTCGGCATCCTTCGCCGCGTCCAGCCGCTTTTTCATGTCCGCGATATCGTCATCGATCGCCGCCAGCCGGTCCTGCCAGTGGCCGCGCAGCCATGGCAGTTCGCCCACCGTCACATCGCTCACATACACGCCCCTGGTCCGCCCGGCGACCTGCACCCACGCCGCGCGCGCGCCGCTATACATCTGCAGCGCCTGTTCCAGCGCGCCTTTATCGCCCGTGCGTTCGTGAATCCGGTAGAGCACTCCGCTGCGCAGTTTCGCGCCGAAGAACCGTCCCAGCCCGATCTGCACCGTCACATCGATTGCCAGCCGCTGGAATTCCGGCGACCCCGGATTCACCACCTCGTTCTCCGCCCGCGTCAGCTCCCGCGCCGCAGTCTCCGCCAGATCCTCCAACCCCTGCGCTACATCGATGGGCGTGTACTTGCCGTTGCATTCGCCCTTCAGCAGTTCATCGGCGAAATCGTTGACGCGCGAAAACAGTTGCGGATCCAAAGGGCTCACGTTGCCGAACACCTTGGGCGACGGCGTATCGCTATACTCCTTGTTCTTGCGAGCGTCCACCATCGGTTGATTGGTATACATCTCCGGCCAGTAATTGTTGTTGGCCGCCGAGGGCAGATGCGTCGTGGTGATCACCGGCAGAATCCGGCTGGCACTGGCCAGCGCCGCCTCCGCCGATTTCGACCCGGTCGAAAACTGCCGCTCGAAATCGCGCTGGTAACCGTCCGGCTCCGCCTCGGGATCGTACAGCAGCCGGCCCCACACGCGATACGAATGCAGGTACTTCTGCCAATCCCACTTCGGCTTCAGCGCCGCATCGGCGTATCCGCACCGCCCGCCGGGTAGCCCCGACCCGCGCCGTCCCTTAAAAGAGAGCGGCTCGAAAATCTCCACGCCCTGGCTGCCGCAGAAACTGAACGCCCGCGAGTAGCCCGCCGCCATCACCGGGTCACCCCACAAGAGCAGCCGCTGCGTGCCCGGCCAGATGCGATGAATCACGCCGTACTTGCGGTCATCGCGCAGCAGGTCGGCATAGCCGTACCGCGTGAAACTGCGCGCGCCCGAACTCAGCGCCATCAGCCCGGTGGCCGTGCGCCCCTTGGGCATCTCCTGGTCGCGGATGTCCGCCTGGTGGTAGGGCATCCCCATGTGCTCCGCCCAGAATTTCGGCGACACGGTGACCGGCATGCCGGTTCCCAGCCCCACATCGATCATGTTCTGGTCGATGCCCTTGGAATGCATGTCGATTTCGACCGTCCGCCCGCTCAGCTTGACGCCCTCGAACACCGTCTTCCAGAAGGAGTAGCTGCCCTCGGCCACCCCGCTTTCGCCATGAATGCGGAAGGTCACGCCGCGAATCGCCGGGCACGCCTTCAGCAGCGCCGCCAGCGCTTCGCGGCAATACGGCCCGTGATTTTCCGCCGACAAACCCGCGATGGTGTAATTCGCCTTGGGACTGTTGGCCCACTGGTAGCCGTGCATCCACAGCCCCAGTTGGAATTCCAGGCCGCGCGCCGCGGTCTGCTCGCTGATGTATTTCAGCATGGCCAGGTTGCTGTCCCGCTCGGCATCCGGCAGGTTGACCGCGCGCACGTCATACCCCGGCAGCGAAAGCAGGAACGGATACGGGAATAAGAAATACGCGTCGGTGACGTCGCGCAGAAAATCGTAACCGATGCTCAAGCTCAGCGCGAAGCGGTTGAAGCGCTGCGCGGCCAGCATGGTCAGATACGCCGGCCACATCTCACGATCGTTGAACCAGGGCTTATCCTCGACATCGCTGACGAACATGCGCGCGATGCTGCGCACCGCGTTCGCCGGCCGCTCGCTTACCGCCCTCGCCGGAGTGAGCGCCGCCACCGGATCCTGCGCATGCTGCACGCGATCGGCCAGTTCCAGCAGCGCATAGACCAGCCCGCGCACATCCGCGCCGCTTGCCGTCAGCACCGTATGGCCGGCCTGCTTGCCCGGCGTGAGTGCCAGCGATTCCGCCGCCGCCGTCGCGCCGTGGCCCGAAGCCACCACGCACAGGTCCTTCGCGCCGGACTGCCGGACGGAGTCGTACTGGCTGACTGCGATTCCCCGGTCCACCAGCGCCTGCCGCAATTCGCCCGCGGCCCAGCGGGCCGGCCCGCTCGCCGCCACCGCGTCCGAAGGATCCGCGATCAGCGCCACGCTCGCGCCCCCGCCCGTTTGGGCCATTGCCAAAGGAGCGCCCGCCACTGCGCCCAGAAACTCACGCCTGCCGATTGCCGACATATCATTCATCATGCCACGTGGCATACTCGAAAGATCAGCATGGATCGCCGTGATTTTCTGCTCACCGCCGCCTTCGCCGCCGCCAAAGCCGCGCCCGCCCGCTCCCTGATCCTTCTGTCAGAATCCGATCCCGGTCGAATGCGCTCTGCCCTCACCCCCGAACGCGCCGCGCTCTTCGAAAAGCTGACCGCCGACGCCCTCGCCGCCGGCCCCTGGAGTGTCACCTATCATCGCCCTACCGGACTCGGCGTCAACGCCGGTCCCCACGACTATGTCAGCGAAGGCCCCTACTGGTGGCCCGACCCGAAGAATCCCGCCGGCCCCTACATCCGCAAAGACGGCCAGCGCAATCCCGCCCGCTTCCTGGGCAATCGCAACGACCTGGGCAGCCTCTGCACCGCCATCCTGTCACTCGGCCTCGGCGCCTGTTTCCTGAAGAATCCCGCCTGCGCCCCGCGAGCCAACAGCGTCCTCACCGTCTGGTTCCTGGATCCCAAAACGCGCATGACGCCCCATCTGGAGCACGGCCAACTGACGCGCGGCCACGATGACGGCCGCGGCACAGGCCTCATCGATACCGTCTCCTTCATTCACCTGGTGCAGGGCATCGCCCTCATGGAACTGACCGGCAGTCTCGACGGCGCCGTCTCGCAAGGCGTGCGCCAATGGTTCACCGATTTCACCCGGTGGATGAACACCAGCCAAAAGGGCCTCGCCGAAAAGAAGTCCGGCAACAACCACGCCACCTGGTGGACCGCGCAGGCCGCCGCCTATTCCTGCTTCACGGCGGACTCCCCCACCCTCGCGATGTGTTGGAACCACTACCGCGATTACCTGGCGCCCACCGAAATTCAGCCCGATGGCAGTTGCCCGCGCGAAGAAGCGCGCACCCAATCGCTCAGCTATTCCTCAATGAATCTGGATGCCTTCTCGGTGATCTGCCGCCTGGCGCAAGTCCATGGCGTGAACCTCTGGGAAGCCGTGGACCGGAGTTTCCACTACCTGCTGCCGTACGTTCTGCAGCCCGATACCTGGAAGAAGCCGCAGATCTCGAAGTACAGTGCCGCCGGAATCGTCTTCCCCGGTCTGGCGGGCATCGGGATTCCGTCTCAAGAGCTGCTCGCCGCCTACCGGAAACTGCCGCGCGCAGACTCCCCCTGGGTCCAGTTCAACGACCTGCTGATTCGCGCCGCGTAGCCCGTGCCCCGCTACAACTTCACGCCGCACATCTCCGCGAATCGCAACTCCGTAGCCTTGACCCGCCCGGCCACCACGCGCAACGTCCGCTCCAGGATCTCGGTGCCCAGGCCCGCATCGCTCTTGCAGCGCGCCTGCAACTGCCCGCCATTGATCCGCAGCGCGGTAGTCTTCTCGCGCGCCCTCACTTGAAACAGCGTGTCCTGATTGTCCAGCAGCGCCGACCACCCAAACACCTGCCCCGCTCCCAGCGCCTCCACGCAAACCACAAACGTCCCGGTGCGCAACTCCACCGCCACACTGCCGGAAGTCAGCAGATAGAAGGACGTAGAGTGCTGCCCATCCACCAGAATCACCTCGTCGGCCTCGAACGTTACCGGGGTCGCCAATGCTGCCAGCGTCTCCAGTTGCTTGTCGTTCAAACCCTTAGTGAATCCGTGCTTTCGCAGTGTTGTCAGCGCCATATCCCCCACTTCGCGGGTGAAAGCCCGCATCTCGCGTTGCCATGTTGTTGAAAATCAACACAGCAGGGATGTATTTGCAATCACAGGTCCGAAGCGCCGGGTCTAGGTCAGATCGACGCCTTCCAGCCGGCCGGTCGCATCGCCGAAATGTTCCATGCGCGTGCCCATCCGGTCCATCATGGTGAGGAACAGATTGCACATCGGCGTCTCGCGGCGGTAGACCACGCGGCGGCCCGTCCTGATGAAGTTCCCGCCGCGGCCCACGATCATCGTCGGCAGGTCTTCGTGCAGGTGGCGATTGCCGTCGCTCAGGCCCGCGCCGTAGACGATCATGCAATTGTCCAGCAGGCTGCCGTCGCCTTCCTTGGTGCCCTTCATGCGCTGCATCCACGCGGCGAACTGCACCATGTGATAGCTGTTGATCCGCGCCACCTTCTCCATCAACTCCGGCTGATTGCGATGGTGCGTCAGCGGATGGTGCCCGTCGGAAATCCCAATCTCCCGGTACGCCCGCGAGGTGCCCTCGTGCGTCACCAGGAACGTCAGCACGCGCGTCAGATCGGCCTGAAACGCAATCGTCACCATGTCGCTCATCAGCTTGAAATGCTCGGCGAAATCGGCCGGCACGCCGTAGGGCTTTTCCATGTGCGGATCGATCTGTTTGTTGTCCTTCTCCGCCTTTTCGAGCTGCGTTTCCACGCTGCGGATCGAGGTCAGGTACTCGTCCAGCTTGCGCTTGTCGGTCGGCCCCAGGGTAGCTTCCAGGCCGCGCGTATCTTCGGTCACGAAATCCAGAATGCTGCGGCGGAACTTCGCCTGCCGCGCCCGCGCCTCCGGACTCAGCGCCACGCCATCGCCGAACAACCGTTCGAACAGCGACCGCGGATCCAGAACCGGCGGCAGCGGCTGCGTCTCGCTGCGCCACGCCAGGTTGTTGGTGTAGGCGCAGGAGTAGCCCGAATCGCAGTCGCCCGATTGGCGCGCATCTTCCAGGCCCAGTTCCAGCGACGGAAACCGCGTCTGGCCGCCAATCTGGTTGGCCACCAGTTGGTCGCACGAAACCGAGGCATGTATGTCCGTCAGGCTCTTTTTCACCTGCACGCCGGTCAGGTACGACCCGCAGCACCGGCCGTGATCGCCCGCGCCATCCAACAGCGCGCGCCCGGTATTGTGCGTCAGGTTGCCCAGCAGGAGCATGTCATTCTTGAGCGGCTCCATGGGCTTGAGAATGCGCGGCAGTTCGCCAAGCTTGCCCTCCGTCTCCGGATTCCAGTTGCGCATGTCGATGCCGTTGGGCACATACACGAACGCCATCCGAACGGGCGCCTTCCCCGGCACCTGGCTGGCCGCGAAGGCCGGAGCCATAGCATCCAGGAAGGGAAGCGCCACGGCCGTTCCCAGGCCGCGCAGTATGGTCCTTCGGGGAATTGACTTTCTCTGGACAAACATGGAATGCCCTCCTCAAACCTGCTGTTTGCCAGAGTATCATAATCAGGGAGGTCAGGGATGCAGTTCCAGGGACAGGGCAAGCCCCCCGTGGGCGTCGTTTTCGACAGCGATATGGGCAGCGCCATCGACTCTGCCCTGGCCCTCGCCATGCTGTACGGGCTCCAGGGCAAAAACACCATTCGCCTTATCTCCGTGAGCGTGAACAGGCCCAACCTCAAGGCCGCGGAGTACTGCGACATAGTCACGCGTTTCTACCTGGGCGAACCGGGCGGCTTCTTCGCACCCACGCCCATCGGCCTCGCCCTGGCCGCACACATGGAACCCGATGCCCCCATGGTCGCCGCTCCCCTGGCGCGGCAGAACGCGGAAGGCCAGCCGCAGTACAGTTGCGGCATTTCGAAACTGAACGATACGGCCGATCCCGTCGCGCAGATTCGCAACGCGCTTACCTCGCAGTTCGATCAGAACGCCGCCGTCGTTCTGAAGGGCGCCGCCACCAACCTGGCCGGAGTTCTCGACCTGCCGGGCGCGCGCGACCTGATCCTCCGCAAGGCCAAATTCCTGTGCGCCGCCGCTTTCGGCCGCGACGTGCCCGCCGCCCGCAAACTCCTCGCCGAATGGCCCACTGCCATCGTCTATGCCGGCCCCGAGGTAGGCGACGCACTTCCGTTTCCCGGCGCCAGCATCGAAAAGGACTTCGCCTGGTCCCCCGCCCACCCCATCGTCGATGCCTACCGCGCGTACAAGCCCATGCCCTACGATGCGCCCTCCTGCGCCATGACGGCGGTTCTCCACGCCGCCCGTCCAGCCGAGCCCGATTTCGGGCTCTCCGATGCCGGCACGCTGGCGGTGCTGGACGATGGCCGGATTCGTTTCACCCCCGGCGCGGAAGGCAAACACCGCCAGCTTATTTTCGATGCCGCGCAGAAGGACAAAATCATCCAGCTCTACACGGAGCTCGCCTCCGCCAAACCGGCCGGCCGCCCCGCCCGCTTCCGCCCTAAGAAGTAACCTGGGCCTGCGGCAGTGCCCCGCCGTTTATGCCGTTGCCGGAAGGACGGAACCCGCAGCGCTGGTTGCGCCGCTGCGCTCGATCACCTGGATGATCGTTCGCACCACTTCTTCATCGCCGAGGTGCGAGCCGATCATCAGGTGATACAGCTGCGGATCTTTCCAGTCGCGCCCGAAATACCTGCGGATATGCCGGGCGCGCGCCTGGTCCGTGAGGCGGATCACGTCCTCGATGTCCCGCTGCGAAGCCACGCGCCTGGCGGCACGCACCACGCGGTCGGACCATGGCGCATACACAAAAACGTGGAGCGTTTCCGGGTGGTTCTGCAGCACACATTGACCGCCGCGGCCGACAATGACGCACTGGCCCCGCGCGCCGGCATCGGAGATCACCCGCTTCGCGAAGGCGGCCATCCGCTCGGCATCGAAAAACATGGCTTCCTCAGGCGGAGCACCTGCCTCTATGGCGACGTTCTCCAAGCCTCCGCGGTTGATGCGATGGAACCACGAATCCACGCGTTCGTCGTAGCGGCGCGCCATCTCGGTGTCCACATCCGCCGTCTGAGCGATTGCCTCGATCAACTTCCGGTCCAGCAACTCCCATCCCAGTTGTTTGGCGATTCTCTCGGCGATCGCGCCCCCGCCGCTTCCGTACTCTCTTGCGATTGTCAATACACGGAACATGGTTTCCTCCCCGAAACTCTGCCGCGCCTGCCAAAGTCACAGGGTGGCGTTCCAAGAGATTGAGCGTGGCTGTACACGACGGCTGCCACCAGGTTCGGGCCTTGGCCGGCAACTTCCGAACCGTCCGATACCGGCACCGAAGCGCACTAGCAGTGTCGCCTATCGAACGCCAGAATAGCAGCCTGCTCAGGACAAATCCAGGGTCACCAGCCGGTCGGCCGGGATCTCCTCGTAACGCAGTTCGGCGTGCCTAGGGGCGGCCAGCCGGTTGTTGCGAACAATGCAGTAGAGCGCCACAATGCCGAGGCCGGCCAGTATGGCCGCGCTGGCCGCGGGGCTCTCGAAGGCTTTCAGCTCGTTCACCGCGGCGCCCACGACTCCCACCAGGAGCAGCACAATCCAGAGCCAGAACGTGAGATGGATATTCGACTTTCCGGGCAGATACGAACAGGTGAACGGAATCCTCTGAATGCCGTCGAAAGAGAACTCCGCCAGGACGATGCCGAGCAAAGCCAGAATCGCCAGATGCGCCGCCGCGGGTCTCCACGGCCAGAGCCAGAAGAGACATACAGCCGAGAGCGCCCATGCCGGCGCCACGGAAAGCGCATAAAGCGCGCGCCGGCGTCCCCGCAGGCACTGCACCCCCGCGCCGAACGGCATCGTGCGAAAAATCCAGTTGGCGCTCAGGTCCAGCGGCAGCGAGAAGACCACGCGCGCTCCCACCACCCAGAACCCCATCAGCAGAATCGTCGAGGCCAGCAGCGGGACGGCTGTCTGACGCCACGGATCGGCGATGCCCGCGGCCGGTTCTCCGGAAGGCGCATTCAGAAAGAGAATCGTGAAAGCGAGTCCCACGCCCAGGTAGAAGGCGAAAATCATGCGATGCTGCCGGCCGCGAAACAGGCTCCGGATGCTGAATTGCACGATGGCCGTTTCGAATGACCCGCCGCAGCGCGGCAGCCAGCCGCTGCGGAAGCCGGGCGCGATATCGGGCTCCTCGACAATCTTGCGGAGCGTCCGGAAATAGGAAGCCGCATAGGCTACGCCGGCGGCGCAGACGGCCACGGCCAGCCCGATCCAGGCGCGCCGCGCGAATGGCGCCAGCGCCGGATGGAGCGACCCGCTCAACTGCTGATACAGGCCCACGAACCAGTACGAGGGAATCCAGGAAATCCACGGCTGCCGGGGTCCGCTCACCAGCACATAGGCCGGCGATCGCTGTGAGCAATAGCCGCACACCAGAAGACAAAAAATCGCCAGTTGCAGGAAGGCGGAGGCGCGCAGAAACCATCGCCGCGGCAGCAACTGCGCGGCGAAGCCCTGCACGCCGAGCACGCAGCAAAACATGAAGACCCCGGCCGCGAGCACGGTGATCCAGTATGCGAAAATCGAACGGACCGGGCCCGCCGGCGGCACCGGGACGGGCGTCAGCGATAAGGCCGGCTCGCCCGAGAGGCGCTGGCGCACATGCTCGCCCACGAACCCCATGATCGGGAATGTGAGCGGGTGGGCATTCAGCAAGACCACGGCGGCGAAATCGCGCCGCGGGTCGAAGCAAGCATAGCTGGTGAAGCCTCCGGTGGCGCCATCGTGCGCGTAAACGCCGGTATCGGGATCGTACGCCCAGGCAAGCGCGATGCGCCCGCCCCCGGAGGTGTTGGCGCGAAGCCGTTGCGACAGCACCAGGGCCTCGCGCAACGGCGTCCTTTCGGGGTGCAGTTGCGCTTCCAGATAGGTCAGCATGTCGCCGGCGCTGGAGCGGATTCCACCGGCGCTGGCGAAAGCGTCCAGATCCCACGCGGGAGTTCGCCGCCCATAGTAGCCATACCCTTGCATCAAGCGGCTCTGCTGTTCCGGCGAGAGCGTGATCGCCGTATCGTTCATGCCCAGCGGACCGGCGATCTCACGCCGTAGCAGCGCCGCATAGCTGCTTCGCGCCCGGTTGGCCAGCGCCGCTCCCAGCACGGTGAAGCCGAGATTGCTGTACAGAAACTGCGTGTTGGTCGGCTTTTCCAGGCCGTGCCGCCTGAGGAAATCGTAGAGATCGGAGGCGTGATAGTTGGTGTACTTCTCACGCTCGTCGCCCGCGCCCGGATTATCCGGCATGCGCGGCAGGCCCGAATGGTGCGTGGCCAGATCGAGCAGGGTGATTTCAAACCCGGTGGATGCCGCCGCAACGCCTGGAGGCAGCAGGTCGCGGACGTGATCGCGCAGGTCCAGCCTCCCTTGTACTGCCATTTGCGCCAGCAGCAGGCCCGTGAACGTCTTGCTGATGGAGCCGATCTCGAAGAGGGAATCCGGCCGGGCAGTGCCGTACGTCAGGACCCGCCGCACTCCGCCCTCGGAGACACCGATGACCATGCCCGCGCCTCCGTCCGCGGCCGCGAGGTCGAGTCGGCGCAGCATGGGCGCAATATCGCGATTCATCACGGCGGGGAAATCCGCCGCGTGGATGGGCGCAAGGGACGGATCGAAGACCATCGCCGGAGCAGGCGCGGAATCGTACTGCGCGAGCGCCAGCGGCCAGGCGATGCCCGCCGCCCCGTGCAGAGCCGCCAGGGTGAGGCCCAGCGCCGTGGCTACCGCCGCGACTTTCGCCAGAAACAGTGTGCGCGCGCGAACCGGCAGCGGACCCAGCACCAGAACGTCGCGCCGGTCCGGGAAAGTGGATTCCCAACTCAACACGGCGAACAGACCCACCACCAACATGGTGGTCGCGATCAGGAAGTGCTCCATGGTCCACGCGCCGATTATGTGAACCAGCGGAGGTGCGTCCCGGACCGAAGCGGCCCACATCGCGGCATACGCGGCAAGACCCAGGCTGCAAAAAATCAGCAGCGACGCGAACTGGCCCAGCAGCGTCCTGCTATCGCCCTCGGCATGCGCTGAGAGCAGTTCCAAATCCACAATCCGGAACAGGAACTCACGGTAAAGGACGCGGAACTGGAGATTCTTCAAAACAATCCACTCCAGGAATCACCCAGGCGGAGCCACTGCGGCTTGCCCGAGTAACTCGCCGGCGTCTCCGCAACGTGCAGCAGTCCATGGCCGCGCGAGCAGGTCGATTCGGCCCCGTACCACTCCAGGAACGTTTGCGACGGAGTGCCGATGCGGACCGGGCTGGTGAGCAACCGCGGGCACACCGGGCAGCGGCGCCGCTGGTCCGCCAGCACCCAATGACACGGGACGGCCCACCAGGCCCACAATGCCAGCGACCCGCCGGGCACCGCGGCGGCGGCCACGAACCCGCACAGCAGTATCGGCTGCACCAGCGCGATCTTCAGGGCCAGAAAAATCCCCAGCCGCAGCCTGCCGTGCCACGGCACCGGCTGCGGCTGTGCGGCGGCGCGCCCCATCGCCACTCGAATCGCCGCAAAAAATACCCAGGAAACCAGCAACATCGCCGCACAACCCGCCGGCAAATCGCGAGCGCTCAGGTGCCCGGACCGCGTCATGGTGTGCGGACCCGGCAGGCAAACCGCCATCAGGCTGCTCGCCGCCGCGAGCGCTGCCAGGAACGACAGGCAAGCAAGCGGAGACTCCAGGCGCAGCATCATCGGGCTCAGGCTGTTCCGCCGCAGCCAAAACGCGTCCCGGAAAGCGCCCAGGCAGAACCGCGTGGCCCCGCGCGGCGGCACATACCATAACTCGGATCGCCATCCCTCCAGCCATTCGGCGCGCCGATCGCCCGGCGCCAGCAGGGATGCGGCACGAAGGACCGTACGCTGCAGCCATTGGCTCTTGATGAGGGCCGCCATGCCTGAAATTATATCTATGTAGCAATCTACACACAAGGGGGACCTGACGCGCGACTCCGTTCAGAAGCCGCGAACGTGAGAGAGCTGCCTTCGCGAAGTACTTAGGGCTTGCCGCAAAATAAAGTTTACCATTAGAACTTTGGTTGACTTGGGTGCGG
>JARLGM010000140.1 GCA_031292755.1 Candidatus Sulfopaludibacter sp. | reverse complement strand
CGTGAATGCCAGCGGCAGCGGGTCGGCGCCTTCCATCACGGTGCTCGTCTCGCTGTTGGTGTGCCTGATTCCGACTACCATCGGCGGACTGCTCTCGGCCATCGGAATTGCGGGTATGGACCGGGTGATGCAGCACAACGTTCTGGCCATGAGCGGTAAGGCCGTGGAAGCCGCCGGCGACGTCAATACCCTGCTGCTCGATAAGACCGGCACTATCACGCTGGGCAACCGGCAGGCGGTGGAGTTCATCCCGATTGGCGGCGCAGGCGAAGCCGTGCTGGCCGACGCCGCGCAGCTTTCCAGCCTCGCCGATGAAACGCCGGAGGGCCGCAGCATCGTGGTTCTGGCCAAGCAGAAGTACGGCATTCGCGGACGCGAAGTGGCCGAACACGAAGCCCACTTCATCCCCTTCACCGCCCAGACGCGCATGAGCGGCGTCGATCTTGACGGCCGCCGCATCCGCAAAGGCGCAACCGAATCCGTGGTGGAGTTCGTTCACGAACACGGCGGCACGGTCCCCACAGAATTGATGGAAGTCACTGACCGCATTTCACGCTCCGGCGGCACGCCCCTGGTGGTGGCAGATCGCGACCGCGCCCTGGGCGTGGTCCATCTGAAAGATGTGGTCAAAGGCGGAATGCGCGAGCGCTTCCAGCAACTGCGCGCCATGGGCATCCGCACCGTCATGATTACCGGCGACAATCCACTTACGGCCGCCGCCATTGCCGCCGAAGCAGGCACCGACGATTTTCTGGCTCAGGCCACGCCCAAAGACAAGATGGACCTGATCAAAAAGGAGCAGGCCGGCGGACGCCTGGTGGCCATGACCGGCGACGGCACCAACGACGCACCGGCGCTGGCGCAGGCCGATGTGGGTCTCGCCATGAACACCGGCACCATGGCCGCCAAAGAAGCCGGCAACATGGTGGACCTGGATTCCAACCCCACCAAACTCATCGAAGTTGTGGCCATCGGCAAGCAGTTGCTCATGACCCGCGGCGCACTGACCACGTTCTCCATCGCCAACGATATCGCCAAGTATTTCGCCATTCTGCCGGCCATGTTCGTGGCCACCTATCCGGTGATGGGAAAGCTGAATGTCATGGGACTGCACAGCCCGCAAAGCGCGGTTCTGGCGGCCGTCATCTTCAACGCGCTGATCATCATCGCGCTGATTCCCCTGGCATTGCGCGGCGTCAAGTACAAACCCATGAGCGCGGCCTCACTGTTGCGCCGCAACCTGTTGGTCTATGGCATTGGCGGGGTGCTCGCGCCTTTCCCGGGCATCTGGGTCATCGACCGCCTGCTTGGCCTGCTGCACCTGGCGTAACGGAGTACTTATGAGACAGTTCTGGATTGCCATAAAGCTGACCGCGGTGATGATCGTGATCACTGGTCTCGCCTACCCGCTGCTGGTCACCGGACTCGCCGGCGTACTGTTCCCCCACCAGGGGGCCGGCAGCCTGATTACCGCCGGCGGCAAGACCGTGGGCTCGGAGTTGATCGGCCAGAAATTCACCCGGCCGGAATATTTTCACGGGCGCCCCTCCGCCGCGGGCAATGACGGGTACGACGGGCTCTCCTCAACAGGGTCGAACCTGGGGCCCACGAATCAAAAGCTGATTGACCGCGTGAAGGAAGACATCAAGCGTGTGCGCGCCGAAAATCCCGCGTACACCGGACCCATTCCCGCGGACCTGGTGACGCAATCGGGCAGCGGACTCGACCCCGACATCAGCCCCGCGTCCGCCGAATTGCAGATCCCGCGCGTAGCTTCGACCCGCGGCATGAGCGTGGATGCTGTCCACCAGATCGTCGCCGCCCATACCGAAGGCCGGCAGTTCGGCTTCCTCGGCGAGCCCCGCGTGAATGTCTTGAAACTGAATCTGGCGCTGGACCAGCCGAAGTAACCTGCTATTGCGCGAAGCGGCGGCTCACTGCGTCATCGGCTGTCCGTTCCGCTTCACCCCTTCGAGTTCCAACCCCTCCACGTGCTCAATCACGTTGGGCTGCGCCACATTGTTGAACGTGCAGTTGCTCAACCGCACCCCGGTAATCGGCGCGTTCTGGAAGCCGCGCAGATACAGCGCGTATTTGCTCTTCCCGCTGTTCACGTTCTCCACCACCACGTTGCGCACCACGGGATTGTGCGGCCCGCCGTTGCCCTCTTCGTAATTGAAGTCGATATCCACCACCGCTTCGGCCACCTGTCCCACCGTGTTGTTGGTGAAGTAGATGTTTTCCATCACGCCGCCGCGATAAGTATTGCTCTTCAGCCGCAGCGCGCGATCCAGGTTGGGACTGTCCATCCGGCAGCGGTCCACAAACACGTTGCGCACGTCGCCGGAAACTTCGCTGCCAATCGAGACGCCGCCGTGCCCGTCCTTCATCGAACAGTTGCGGATCACCAGGTTCTGGCAGGGCGTGTGGACCCGCCGCCCGTCTTCGTTGCGGCCGCTTTTAATGGCGATGCAATCGTCGCCCGTGGAGAATTCGCAACTGTCGATCAGCACGCCGTCGCAGCATTCCGGATCGCAGCCGTCGTTGTTCGGGCCGTGGCTGTCGATCTTCACATTCCGCACCGTCACGTTGCGGCATAAAACCGGATTCAGTTCCCAGAAGGGCGAGTTCCTGATGGTCACGCCTTCGATCGAAACGTTGGTGCAGCGATAGGGCTGGAAGAAAGGCGGCCGCAGGTAGTGGCCCTGTCCGAAGATGCGCTGGCTTACCGGAACGCTCTTGTCGCCCATTGCCATGAGGGCATCGCGATCCTTTTTCTGGTCGGGCATTCCGGCCTTCCATCCCGACCTGGCATTGCCCTTCCATGGCCACCAGGTTTCCGTATTGGCCTGGCCGTCCAACGTGCCGCTGCCGCTCACGGCAATATCGGTCTGCTCGAAGGCATAGATCAGCGGCGAATAATTCATGCACTCGGTGCCTTCCCACCGGGAATAGACCAGCGGATAGCGCTTGCTCTCGATGCTGAAGCGCAGCACCGCGCCCTCCTCAAGATGCAGATTGGCATGGCTCTTCAAGTGGATTGCCGCCGTCAGAAACGTACCGCGAGGCACTACCACCATACCGCCTCCGGCAGCCGAACAGGCTTCAATCGCCTGGCGGAGCGCGCCGGTGCAATCCGTCCGCCCGTCGGCCGCGGCGCCGTATTTCAAAATGGAGAACTGCCGGTCGGGAAATCGCGGCGGCTGGATGCGAGCCGCCACCGCCGCCATCTGCTTTGCGGCGTCGGGTGAGTCTCCCGCCGTCAAGGCGATTCGAGCGGCCATCGCCGCTGCGCCTCCCGCGAACATGCGCCTGGTCATGTCCGAAATGTATTTGGATGCGCACGGCATTGTCAAACCAGACCGTTTAATACTGCTAAAGTATTGATTTAGGAATTCCGCGTTGACGGGTTGGCTACCACCGCTTATAGTTGGGTTCAAGAAGCCCAAGGATTCACTATTACGCGGCGTTCTGCTAGCCCAGACGCCGCTCGTCTTTCAGCACAAACCAGACCGTCCTTCGGAGTACGCCAAGTGAGCGACGAAAAATCCGCAATGATCATCGAAAAATTTTCCCTCGGCGTGGGGGATCGTTTCGCGCATCAGGCGAAACCGCAACTGGCCGCCTGCATGAAAGCAGCGGACGCAGGCGTGACCGTGGTACCCGTCTGGAACAAATCCAACCGCGAGCACAAGATCGTCGGCTCCGAACCGTCGGGTACGCGAGCCGCCGCCGATGCCGCCGTCGGCGACTTGGGCTGGAAGCATTCCTATTACGTGGATGCCGATCACATCAACGTGGAAACCGTAGACCGCTTCCTGGCTCCCAGCAATTTCTTTACGCTGGATGTGGCCGATGCCATTGGCCGCGCTCCCCAGGCCG
Source organism: Candidatus Sulfopaludibacter sp. (assembly GCA_031292755.1). Lineage (GTDB taxonomy): Bacteria > Acidobacteriota > Terriglobia > Bryobacterales > Bryobacteraceae > Sulfopaludibacter. The sequence goes on along the minus strand of JARLGM010000140.1, from coordinate 16,435 downwards.
GTGTGGCCGAAGCCTTTTTGCGCCGCCATCCGGAACTGACCGGCCGCATCGAAATCGCGGGCCTCTCCGAACCCCTCTCCGTCTCGCCCGAACAGGCCGCCGCGGCCGCCGCCAAGTATCTGTTCCCGGTCGCCGAGGCATCGCAGATCTATAAGAAAATCGCCGCCTGCAAAGCAGCCGGATCCTTCATTACGGAAGTCTCCATGGACGAAACCGATTGCCCGCAGACGCCTTCGGAATTGTTGCTGATTCTCGCCGCCATCGCCGACGCCGGAATCCCCATCCAGACGATTGCCCCTAAGTTCACCGGCCGCTTTAATAAAGGCGTGGATTATGTCGGCGACGTCGCCCAGTTCGAGCGTGAGTTCGTCGCCGACCTGGCTGTCATCGCCCACGCCGTCACACACTATGGCCTGCCCGCCAATCTCAAGCTCAGTGTCCATTCCGGCAGCGATAAGTTTTCCATCTACGACGCCATCCGTCGCGCTCTCCGCCAAGCCGGCGCAGGGGTACACGTTAAAACCGCGGGCACTACCTGGCTCGAAGAGTTGATCGGACTTGCCGAAGCCGGTCCGGAAGGCCTGGCGCTGGCCAAGGAGATTTACGCCCAGGCTTTCGACCACTTCGACGAACTCTGCGCGCCCTACGCCGCCGTGATCGGTATCGATCCCGCCAGCTTGCCGTCGCCTTCCCAGGTCGAGGGCTGGACCGCCGAACAGTACGCCGGAGCCCTCCGCCACGATCGGAAAAACCCGCTTTTCAACCCCCACCTGCGCCAGTTGCTTCACGTCGGTTACAAGATCGCCGCGAAAATGGGAGACCGCTACACCGGCATGCTCGAATCCTGCGAGGAATCGATCTCGCGCAATGTGACTCAGAACCTGTTCGATCGCCACATCGAACCGCTCTTCCTGCGAGCCTGATGAAATCCAAACTTCTTATCGGCGTTCTGGCGTTCGCGTTGCTGCCCGCCTGGGCGCAGGATACCCGCCATGTCACCGAACCGGTCATTCCGCAGAGTTGCACGGTGCTCGGCGCTCAACTCCAGGCTTCCGGCAAGACCCTGGCCGAAGCGGACGAACAGAAACCCGACACCGCGCGCATTCAGGCCGCGCTGGATGGTTGCGCCGCTGGACAGGCGGTGGAACTGAAGCTGGACGGCGCCCGCAATGCCTTTCTCGCCGGTCCCATCCAGTTGCGCGCGGGAGTAACTCTGGCGGTCGACGCCGGTGTCACCTTATTTGCTTCGCGCAACCCGCGCGATTACGATCTGTCTCCCGGCAGTTGCGGCACTGTCACCCAGCGAGGCCATGGATGCAGACCGCTGATCGCCGTGAATAACGTGGCGGGCGCCGGGGTCATGGGCGAAGGCACTATCGACGGGCGCGGCGGCGCGAAGCTGCTCAGACAGCAGGTCACCTGGTGGGACCTGGCGCAGGAAGCCAAGGTGAAGAACCTCAACCAGAGCTGCCCGCGCATCATCGTGGCTACCAGGGCCGATAACTTCACCCTTTACCGCATTCGTCTGGAGAACTCCCCGAACTTCCACGTCTCCTACAGCGGCGGCAATGGCTTCACCGCCTGGGGCGTCATCATCAACACCGGCAAGGAAGGCCGCAACACCGATGGCATCGATCCCGGCAACTCCACCAACGTGACCATTACCCACTGCTACATCCGCGCGGGCGATGACAACGTGGCCATCAAAGCAGGCGCGGGCGCACCCACCACGCACATGACGATCGCCCACAACCATTTCTATTACGGGCACGGCATGTCGATCGGCAGCGAGACCGATGGCGGCGCCAGCGCCATCCGCGTGACCGATCTTTCCATCGATGGCGCCGATAACGGCATCCGTATCAAGAGTAACTCCAGCCGCGGCGGACTGGTCCACGACGTCGTATACGAAGATGTCTGTATCCGCGATACGAAGAACCCCATCTTCATGGACACGAATTACTCCTACCGCGGCACCGCCGTCGATAAGCTCCCGATTTTCAAGGACATCGTTCTTCGCAACGTACGCATCGACGGCGCCGGCAAGATCACCCTGGATGGCTTCGACCAGGCGCACCGGCTGGAGATGACGTTTGACAACGTGTACTTCAGCGATCCGTCCCGGCAAAAAATGGAAGCCAAACATGCCGTCCTGACGTTGGGCCCTGGACCGGTCAACATCCAGGTGCCGGGTGACGACGTCCATGTGACCGGCACGGCCCGAAGCGGCCCGCCCAATGCCTGCGACAGCAAGTTTGTGCCCCTCCCGGCGCCTGGCGAAAGACATTAACCGGGCTTGACATCAAGCCGGGCGTTGGTAAGACTATCACCCATGCAACTTGCCGCCACCGCCTTCTGGGCCACCTTCGCGATCTGTACTGGGTTCCTGCTGATTTTCGCCCTGCTGATGATGATCGCGCTCTGGCGCGATCCGCACTGGAGTCTCGCCGCCACTCTGTCGGAGGAGAGCAGTCCGATTGTCTCGCCTGCCGCGACCGGCGCTCCGCCGGCGCCGCAGTTGGTTGGTAGTGCCAGCCGGATGATTGCCGCCTTTGGTCTGATGATACTGGCAGTAATGATTCTGGGGATTGGCTACGGCATCATGTGGAGCCTGTTCACCAAGGGCACCATACCGAACCTCGCCGGAATCGGACCTTATCTGTTAGGCGGCTCGGCGCTATTCGCCCCGTACGCCTTCAACCAGATCAAGGAAACCTTCAAACCGTAAGTAAGTAAAAAAGTGCCGCTGTGCACAATGGGGCGCCGAATTGTGTACTTATTTCCAGGTATCGATTGGGATTTTGCGCACGAAACTACACTATGATTTTTGGGAAATCTGAATTCTTGTATCTGACACATGAAATTGTGATTACAGTAAAAAAAATCGCCGAAACATAAGCGCGCGCTGCCCCAAATGTATGTATAATCCGACCCAGGGCCCAGTGTTGTGGGCTCCTTTCTGGGGTTGTCTGTCTGAGAACAAAAGCGTCACGGTGACGCCAAACTAACTTGAGGGGAAAGTCTTATGTGCCAGGTTCGCGCAATTCCTTTGCGTATACACACGATTCTGTTGTGCATCTTCTTCGCGGCGATTGCTGTCGCTCAATCCGATTACGGTTCGATCGGCGGCTTCGTAAAAGATCCTTCCGGCGGTGTGGTCCCGAAGTCCAAGGTCGTAATCAAGAACGAGGCTACTAACCAGGAACATTCGGTTACCACCAATGACTCCGGCTATTACACGGTTCCCACCCTTCCGCCCGGCTTATATACGATTACGGCGGAAGCCGCCGGTTTCAAGAAATTCGAAAGCACACACGTCAAGCTGGATGCTAACTCCGCCTTGTCTTTCGACGCGTCATTGGTGGTCGGCAACACCACCGAGACAGTCGAGGTGACCGCCACTGCGGCCGCCTTGCAGACCGAGTCCGGTTCGGTGCAAAGTGAGGTGACCGGCACCCAGATCCAGAGCCAGGAATTGAATGGCCGCAATCCCATTTACATGGCGCAACTTCTGCCGGGCGTACGCGGCGGCGGCACCATGGGCGACTTCAATTTCGCCGTGGGCGGCGGCAATCCGTTCCAGATCAACGGCGCCCGCGCTCAGGATACCAACGTAACTTTTGACGGCGCCAATGCCGTGCGCACGCGCGGTAACGGCGCCATTATCGGTGTCGCCAATGTGGATGCGATCGCGGAAATTCAAGTGATGACCGCCGACTACTCCGCAGAGTACGGGCGCGCCGCCGGCGGCCAGATCCGCATGGTCAGCAAAAGCGGCTCCCGCGATTTCCACGGCAGCGCCTCCGAGTACTTCCGCAACTCCGATCTCAACGCCAACACCTGGGGGCGCAACCTAAGCCCCTTGACGACCAATGCCGCGCCGTTCCGGTACAACGATTTCGGTTTTACCTTCGGTGGACCGGCGTGGGTCCCGAAGATGAACCCGAAGTGGCGGGACAAAGTCTTCTTTTTCGTGGCGGAGGAATGGACCCGGTACCGCTTCGTCGACACCGCCAGCCAGGCCGTTCCCACCACGTTGATGCGGCAGGGCAACTTCAGCGAACTGCTGGCTCCGAACAATCCCTGGTACAAAGGGGGAACTGTCGTTTACGATCCCAACACCTGCGCGACCGTCGGCGCGGCATCCTGCACGCCTTTTTCGAACAACGTCATTCCCAGCAGCCGCCTGAGCAAGAATGGCGTGGGCATTCTCAATGCCTATCCAACGCCTACTGCGGGCTATTTGAGCGGAACCAATAACTGGCTGGCAACCGGAGCGCATCCTATCAATCAGCGCAAGGGTACCGTGAATATCGATCTTCAGCCCAACGATAGAAATCGCATCTCGGGGCGGCGCACCGACGCGTCGTATTGGGAATACCAGCCGTTCGACCAGAACCTGGGCATTACCGCCAAGTACTTCATCCGGCCCAACCAGACCAACGCGGTTTCGTGGACGTGGACCATCAGCCCCACGCTTGTCAACGAAGCCAGGGTGACTCTCAGCCTGGACGACGTCTACATCCCGGTCGACACTACCGAAGCGGGCTTCAACCGCTCGCAATTCGGCATCAATTACCCGTACCTGTTCGCGGGCAAGGACATTCCGGGAAAGATTCCCACCGCCAATCTGCCCAACTTCACTTCTCTATCCGGCGGCCCGTATCCGTCGCATTCTTCCGGCCCCATTTGGACCGGCAGCGACAGCTTGACCAAGGTCTGGAAGAACCACACGTTCAAGTTCGGGTTCTCCTATGAATACTCCGGCGAAAACGACGGAGACCAGATCAACGTAGCCACTGTGCCGGGCGGCGCCAGCAACCAGAACGGAACCTTCACATTTACCGATGGACGCACCGGTTTGGGCGCCACCTCCGGTGTTGGAATCGCCAACCTTGCCATGGGACTGGCCGACAACTACACCGAGATCGGTCCGCGCGCCTATACTATCTGGCGCGGCGCCATGTACGAGGGTTTTGCGCAGGATTCCTGGAAGGTCAGCGAAAAGCTGCACCTGGACTACGGCATCCGCTGGACCATGGTGCAGGGCTTCCACGCGCTCTGGGGCAACCAGGATTATTTCGATGGCGCCCTTTACAATCCGGCCCAGGCTGTTCAGGTGGACCGCACCAGCGGCAACGTGATCCTTGGGACCGGGAATCCGTATAACGGCGTGGTCATCCCCGGATTCAGCTCGTTCCCCAGCGCCGCCCTGGGCCGCGTGCTTGCTGCCAGCAACAATATTTGCGATGGCGCTTCCTGCAACAGCCTGTTTGCGTCCAATCTTTCGAAAAACTACATCGCCAACCAGAATGTCTTCCAGCCGCGGCTCGGTATCGCCTACCAGATCACGCCCAAAACCGTGGTCCGCGCCGGCGCGGGCCGGTTTGCCACCCGCATGGGCCTGCTCGACAACGTCTTCCCCGGTGGTAACTCGCCGTTCCAGCCGTTCGTGACCGTGACCAATGTTTCGGTGGACAATCCGGGAGCGGCCCTCACCAGCGGTAGAGCCGCGCCTTTGACCATCACCACCCTCAATCCGAATCTGAAGCCACCCGAGGCCTGGAACTGGAACGCCACCGTGGAGCGGCAACTTCCGCTGAACTCCGTCCTGACCGTGGCGTATGTCGCTCATCGCGGCCTGCATGCCTGGCAGGTCTACGACATCAACCAACCCACGGTGGGAGCGCTGCAAGCGGCTGCCGCCGGCACCAACCCCACCGCCTTGCGTCCCTACAAGGGCTTCGCCGCCATCCAGGAAGAGGAAGCCGTGGGCAACTCGATGTATAACTCGCTGCAGGTCGCCTGGGAGCGGCGGTTCTCGCACGGTTCGAGCTTTGGCGTCACGTATACGCTCTCCAAGAGCATGGACAACGGCTCCAACTACCGCGACATCGCTCCCGACACCTACAACACCAGCAACCTTTGGGGGCCTTCGGAATACGATACCCGCCACATGCTGATGGTCAATTACATCTACGACCTGCCGTTCTTCAAGAACGCGCACGATATGACCGGCAAACTGCTGGGAGGATGGGAAATCGCCGGCACGGCGCAGTTTCAGACAGGTTCGCCCTGCGGCATCGGCACCAATAACGATTTCGCCGGCGTGGGCGAGTTCGGCAGCTTCGGTTGCGGCTCGCAAGGCCAGTTCTGGAATCTGAACGGCCCCGTCCAGATCAGTACCGGAGCATTCGCCGGGCCGGTGACCACCGCCAATTCGCCCAAGTACTTCACGGCCAATGTCTCCCAGCCCACGCCGGGAACCTTCAACCTCCAGCCGGGCGTCCGCGACTCCATCTACCAACCCGGTTTCCAGGATTGGAACCTGGCGTTGGACAAGACCTTCACCATCAACGAACGGAGCGGAGTGGAGTTCCGCGCCGAAGCCTACGACTTCATCAACCATGCCAATCTGGGCGGCCCGAACCTGAATCCCACTTCCAACCAGTTCGGCATGATTACCGGCAAAACGGGGTTGTCGCGCAATTTACAGCTTTCCCTGCGCCTCTTCTTCTAGACCAGACGCGGGTCGCGGCTGCGGTTTCTTTACACGCAGTCCGCGATCCGCATGCAGTAACGGGCCACGGAATGATCCACCAGGCAAGGTGGCGCCGGCAGTTGCCCCAGCGCTTCCGGGTGACTTCGAAAATCCGCCGGCAAGCCCTGAAGCGCCCGCCGGACTGCTGCGAGATCGGCCGGCAGTTCTTCGCGGCTCGCGGTGTCCAGCCGGCCTGCAGCGTCGAAGCGGTAGCCCGCCGGTGGGGCGTGACGGTACAGCGCGCTTTCGGGAGGTACGTGCGCCACCAGATCGTCACTGTTCACGAAGCGATAGTGCCCTTTTCCGGGATTCGCCGATACCCGCCGGCCAAACACGACATCGCCCACTCGCGGGCAGCCAAACGTGAATGCCGACATTTTGGTATCGGAAAAGCGCGAATAGGTCAGCAGCGCCAGGGCGCCGCCAAGGCTGTGACCGGTCAGGCAGATCTCGGCATCCGGCCTCTCCCGCCGGTACCGGGAGAGATGTTCGTGCACCTGATCCCATACTCTGTTGAGCGCCGATTGAAAGCCGCGATGCACCAGGCACGGCGCGGTGAACAGGTGTTCGACGAGCGCCAGATGCCCCAGGACCGTCGCGGAAGAGCCCGAGTATTCCGGCTCGGGGACCAGCAGGATGTCCAGGTCGTCGCACCCATCGTCGGGATCGTCGATCTCGGTGCCACGAAACGCCAGGATCGCAAAATCGTCCGACGTCGCCAAGAATGCCTGCGTGCCGGGTGCATTCCAATCGCGCGGGTCTTCGCCGATCTTGGCCCGCAGCGTCAGCCCTGTCAGTCTTACGTTGTCGGCGAGTTCGTCATCGTCCATTCGGCGCGCGCCGTAACGCGCGTAGCTCAGCATGGCGGCATCGGCTGCCCAGGACGCCCGCCCCAGATAATCCGCGCCAGGGAAAGCGTGGCCGGCGGCCGCCAGGAAGTACTGATATTCGGCTTCTTCCGGGGGAAAGAACAGGTTTTTTAGAGAGCCGTTCAAAAGGGGTGTGTGCCTTTTCGGCTCGACCATAACTACGGCTCGATGACGATCTGCACTTTGTTGCTTTCCTGGCCATCGGCGCTGATTTTCAGTTCCGACGTGCCCGCGTTGGTGATCGCGGGAAGCTCCACTTCGATTTCGTAGAAGCCCACATACCCGCCCGCCAGCGCAGCCCTGGTCACCTGTAGCGGCACGCCGTCCAGGAAGGCGCGCACCGAAGCCACTACCGTGGGAGCATTCTCCAAAGGCGCCGGCTGGCCGGTCGGCCAGTCCGGATGAACCCGTCCGAGTCCGGTCGCCATAATCTTGATGCGGCCGTTGGAATGCGCCGTATTGCGGCCATCGATGGGCAGGTTGCTGTCCGCGTCGACAAGCGCGGCCACTCCATCGTGATTCACCAGAATGGCCGGCGATACCGGCTGCACCGCCTGGTTGACGCGCACATTGCCCGTGGGCGTTTGCAGGGCGAGGGCCACATTCGGCCCTACGGCTTCAAACGGAACCTGTATCTGCGACTGGGTTTCCTGCGCGGCCAGGACGGGGTAATTCAGCCCGCCCGCCGCTGCCGCGTTCACGTGCGCCCCAAAGATGCTCAATAGAGATCCCGGAGCCGCCGCGCGCGCGCTGAAATCGGCCGCGTTGACCACCCGCACATTGGATGCGGGGCGGGGCGCCAGTGCGGCGTACAGCCCGTAGCCGTCCAGCGCAATATAGAGCTGCACTCCTGCCGGATCCAACCGGACATCGGTAGCCCGCGCCGCAGGCAGTTTGGTCGTCAGATTCTGCCAGGCCACCGGGTTTGTGGTGGCGTACTCCAGGTCCGCGTGACTGTAGAAGACGCCCATTTCGGTGGCCACATAGATCGCACCGGCAGCCCAATCCGCCGCCACGGCATAAGCCGGCGGAAGCGGTTGGTCCCGGTCCAACGAATCCCAGAAGATGCCGCCGTTGGTAGTGCGAAGCACGTGCGGACCGATGCCGCTCAAAACCGCCAGCGCCCGGTCTTTGCGCGCGCCGCCCTCCACGATGATCCGTTCCACCCGGCCGCTGGTATTTGCCGGCACCTGCGTGGGCTGGAAGGTCTGCCCGCTATCGGTCGAGACCCACAGGCGGCCATCCGCCGACCCCACATACGCCACCGAGCCATCGGCCGATTGGCCGAACGCCGTCACTACCGCCTGAACCGCCTTGGAATACCTTTCGAGTTGCATCACTTCAACCTGCTGCGTGATGCTGGGCACAGGCTGCCACACCGAGCCGCCCGGCGGCAATTCCACCGCGCCGATTCCATCCACGAACGCCCTCGTGCCCGCCGTGCCGCTTTGCGTGGAGAGAATGCGCCGCACCGGCAAATTGGGCAGGCGCTGGTTCAGGCCGGCCCAGGAAAGCCCGCCATCCATCGACCGCCACACACCGAAGCCATTGGCCACTACCAGTTGATTAGGGTCTACCGGCGATACGGCCACATCCCGCTGCCACGTGCCGATCACCGACATGCCGCGATACGCGGTGAGGTTCGACCACGAACGGCCGCCATCGTCCGACCGGGAAAGCTGTCGCCCCAACGCATAAGTGCGGTAAGGGGCAGCACTCACGGTGAGGAACCGGACCCCGGCGGATTCCGGCGCGCGCACAACTCCCGAGGCCGGGGTCTGCTCCGGCGGCGGCAGGACATCGGCTGCCGTCCAGGTCTCGAAATCGCTGGTCTGGAAGGTCGAACCGGAGCTGGTACGACCGTAAAGGATGGTACCGTCGGGAGAGTACCAGACCCGGTCCATCGGGCCGGTCGCCGGTGACGCCAGGGAAGTCTCGACGGCCTCGTCACCAATTTTCCGCCAGTCCGGGGACTGCTGTGCCCACCCGGTCAATCCCGTGGACAGCCCCAGTGCGAAGATCCATACTGAGACACGGACTGTTCCCTTATGACACACGACAGGTATCATTCTAACCTATTTCACCTGCTGAATTTCCGAACAACTTGCTGAAATCATGTAGTTTGTGAGCGAATTTTAATTCCGGTGCACTATTTGCCTAGCACCTTTGATGCTAGACTTGAGTTCGGTTACAGCATCGGACCGAAAGAGTCTGCAAAAAGGTGGTATGTTCCGGCGCCTAAAGCTCATACGGGCCATGCCGACGCTGCTTGTGGCGGCTGTAGCCTTCGTGTGCCTGACCCCGACCCGCGCGCAAAGACTGAAACAGCCGGTAGCCAACGTACTGGACTTCAGCGGCCAGGTCTCCGTGAAGAACTCGGACGGCGGCATGGAGACGCCCGTCTCGATGGGTCTTCCTGTCCGGCAGACACAGTTGATCGTCACCGGAAACGACGGCTGGGCCAAATTCCAATATACCGATGGCAGCACGTTTGAGATTTTCCCGAATTCCAAAGTGGTATTCCAGGAACACCCGGCGGATTTCCAGTATCTTCTGAACGTTTGGATCGGCCATATCAAGGTCTGGATCCAGCACGCTCCTGGCGTCCCGAACTATAAGAACGTCCAGACTCCGACCGCCGTCATTTCCGTGCGCGGCACAGTTTTCTCCGTCGATGTTCAGAACGAGGATACAACGGTTGTTGCCGTGGAAGATGGTCTGGTGGATGTCAAGAACACAACGGCGATCAACGGAACGATTCCGCGTTTGGGCGCCGGCCAGTCCATTACCGTCATTCGCGGCGTGCCGTTGGCCTTCAACCGGAACAACATGAACAATCAGATCCTGGGCCGGGTTCTGCGTGCCGTGGAAGACACGGTTTACCAAGTGATCTGGCAGAGTCGCGGCGGTGGCGGTTTTCCGGGCGGACCCGTGGGCACTGCCGGCGGAGCCCAGGGCGACAAGGGCAAGACTACTGGAGGCGGCACCGGCAGCAACGGCGGCAAGGCGCCGACTGCGCCCAGCGCGCCCACTCCGCCGCCGGCCCCGCCTGCTCCCGGCGGCGGTCACTAAGAGCTTTCGCACATCCCGCTAGCACGCCAAACAGGGAGATTCCGTGCCTCGGAGTCGCCTTTTCTTTTGCCATGCTAGATTGAAATGAGTATGCAACGCGCCTTGCGAGGAGTCTTGTTCTGCACCGTGGCGCTGTTCGCCCAAGGTCCCGTGAACCAGCAGCCCGCACCGCCGGCCACGGCCGCGGGTCTGGAAACCACCTGGGACATCGCGCCGGTTCTGCTGTCGATCAGCGATCACTCCACGCAGGTATTGGCCGCGCTGGACCGCATCGACTCCAATGCCTGGGTGGAGAAAGGCGCTTCGCCCACATACGCCGAACAGCTACAGTCCTGCAAAGAGCAGGTGAAAGCCGTGGCCGACACTTCGAAGGCGCTGTCGCGCAATCCCGAACAACTGGCCGCCTCCATCGAACTGCTGATCCGCATCCAGGGGACCGACACTATTTTCGCCTCTGTAGAAGAGGCCATCCGCAAATATCAGGACCCGGCGCGGGCCCAGGATCTGGCTGCCCTGGTCGCCCAGGGCGGCGCCAGTCGCGAGCGCTTTCAACAGTACCTGGTCAGCTTCGCCGCGGATCGCGAACACGCGCTACTGGTAATGGATAAAGAGGCGCAGCGATGCCGCGGCCTGTTGGCCATGCCCGCGCCCGCGCCGGCCAAAACAGGAAAGAAGAAGTAGAAACGATTATGCCCTTCACGTGCAGCATCTGCGAAGAGGAATCCACGCGTATCTGCGTCCGCTGCACCAAGGACGCCTGCAACAATCATCTCTGCGAGCGCTGCCATCGCTGCAGCGATTGCTGCGAATGCGAAGTGGTGCTCTCGGACACGATACACGAGCCGGTCCGCGCCGTCATCCAGGCGACCGTTCCCAAGCCCGAACCCGAGCCGGAACCGCATTTACCGGAACCGGATCCCGACCCCTTCCCGGCGCCCGACCCCGAGTCTGGTCCGCTGGAGCCCTAAAATTCCTTATTTGCCCGCGCGTACAACCACTCCGGTTTTCACTCCCCAGGTGTAGATCTCGTTGGTGTTGACCGGGCGGATGACGTATTCGGCACCAGGAGAGATACCGGTGCGCGATGGGGCATCGATCCTCACTCCCCACATCTGATATTGCGCACCGTTAGAAAGCTTCATCCCGCTCAGCGTGGCGTATAGATCGGGATGGCCGGGCGACGACAGCACGAAATGATGTCCCGCCTTGGCTTCGAAATCGCGCATCTGGTTCACATAATGCGGGATGTATTCCTGAATGCCGATATAGAAATCGGGGTTCGTCGGATCGCCCTCCTTCAAGGTTGCCTGCGCCGCGCCCGGCAAGGCAGCCTTCCAATACGCCTCCTTCACCGTGACGGAGCGCAGTTCCTCGTCCGCCACCGGCGGATTGGCGATCCGCGCGCGGGCGCCGAAGCGATCGGAAACCTGGAGCAGGCGATACGGGTTTACGGAAGAAAGCTTTGGCCCCACAGCCGGGTACAGGGCGTATCGCCGCCCCCACGTTTCCGCGACCGGCACGTGGCTCAAACTGTCCGTGGTCAGAATATGAGTGAGCAATCCGAAGTACGAATCGTCGAGCGTGTTTTGTCCCACCACATCGTAATTCACCCTCACCCAGCGGTTGCCCACGAACGCTTCATTGAACAAGTGGTTCGAAAAGCCGCCGCGCGGCAGACCATGCCGGATGATGGCGCGCACCCCGTTATGATGAATCGCCGAGAGCAGCATCTCTTTCTGCCCCGGATCGTTGGCATCCGCCGGCGGAACACAGAACACGATGCGCGCCGGAATGCCCAGCGCGCGGAGAACCGTGGCCAGGTAAACGGCGTACGAAGTGCAGCTTCCGTGCACGCGATTGTAGAACATCGCTTTACCCAGCACTTCCTGGTCGAACATGCCCTGGTCCGTCTTGCCGGCGGCCAGTCTCTCTTTGTAAAATGCCGGTCTCAACTGCGGAAAGACCTCCGGCCTGCCATCCGGGTAGTAGACATACCAGATGGCGAATGCGTCGGTGTACCGGCTGCGCCGGTTCAACCAGCGGGAGACTTCGGTGACTACCTGCCGGTCGGTCAGCCTGTCGGGATCGATGCCGTCCTGGCGCAGTTCTTTCAGCAGGTCCGCGCGCATCGCCTCATCCCAGTTTTCCGTGGGCGTCGGCGCCAGGTACCTGGTCATATGCGCGTAGTCGCGCTTCCAGTTGGGATTTTCGCCGATGGCCTCGCGGTTGGTATTCAGCGGGTAATAGACAATCTCCACCGTCGCCGAATCCTGGTCCTGCGCGAGGATGCGGGCATCCTGATAATCGTCGGTCATGTCCGCCAGGTCGTAGGGTTTGGCGATCTGCATCACCGAGGTGATGGTGTAAGTGAACTCTTTGCGATCGTCGCCGAGATACTTATGCGCTTTGGCGTAACCGGATATACCTTCCGCCTGGTAGCACCAGCCGCCAGCCGCGCTAGACAGGACCAGCGTAACCAGCAAAATCTTCGGCATACTGATCGCCAGTATAGACGGATCTTGCCGCACGGCGGTAGCGCGAGTGGTGCTCAGGCCAGCAGTTTGGGATGCTGATCGTGGAGCGTCAGGATCAGTTCTCCGAACAGCGTGTTGGCCCAGGCGAACCACTTACGGGTGAACTTGGTGGCGTCGTTGCGGGAGAAAGATTCATGAATGAATCCGGTGCCGGCGTTGGTGGCGCGCAGCAGTTTCAGGCAGCCGGCAATCTCCTGTTCGTCGCGGGAGGTGAGCGCGCGGGTGATGATGCCGAGCGGCCAGATCATTCCCAGCCCCGCGTGCGGGCTGCCTAAGCCCTCTCCGGCGGTGCCGCGATAGAAGTACGGGTTGTCGTCGCTCAGCACGAAAGCACGAGTGTGCTGGTAGAGGGCGTTGTCGATCGGAAGGCATCCCAGATAGGGCAGGGCGATGAGGCTCGGGACGCCGGCGTCGTCCATGAAGAGAGAATTGCCGAAGCCGTCCACTTCGTAGGCGAGGATTTGACCGTGCTTGGGGTGCTCTCCGGTGGAGAAGCCCGAAAGCGCCTTGGTGATCTCGCCGGCAAACCGGTGGCACTCGGCCGCGAAGGCCGAATCCTGCAACACGGTGGAGGCGATTTCCGCGAGTTGCTCCAGGGAAGTGACGGCAAAGAAATTCCCGGGGATGAACATGGAGTAGATGCAGGCGTCGTCCGAGGGGCGGAAGCCGGAATGAATCAGGCCGTTAGGACGAGTCGGGTTGCCGAAACCGCCGTGGGGCAGCGAGTCGCTGGCCACGGCACTGATTCTTTCGAAGCTGTAGGGCCCGGGATTCTGCATGCGCTGCTGCTCGTGGAAGGTCTGCACGATCAGACCGGCGGCTCTTCGCCAGTCCGGGTCGAAGCAGGAGGTGTCGCCGGTGGCCTTCCAGTAGCCGTGCGCGAGACGGACGGGGTAGCACAGGGAATCGATCTCCCACTTGCGCTCGTGGAGTTCGGGCTTCATGCGGGTGCGATCCTTGGACCAGGGGCTGCCGGTGGGGCCGAAATTGAAAGCGTTGGCGTAAGGATCGATGAGGATGCAGCGGGTCTGGCGATTGACGACGCCCGCCAGCATGGTACGCAGTTTGCGGTCCTCGCGCGCCAGCGGCAGGTAGGGCCACACCTGGGCGGCGGAATCGCGCAGCCACATGGCGTCGATATCGCCGGTGATCACGAAGGTATCGGGGCGGCCGCCGATTTCCCCGGTGCGCACCGTGGTATCGAGTGTATTGGGGAAGCAGTTTTCGAACATCCACGCCAGTTCGGGATCGGCGATGGATTTCTTGACGCGGGCGATGGTGGCTTCCACCGCATCGCTGGTGAATCTGCGTTCCGTCAGCGGCGGGCGGCGGCTGGTGAACTCCTGGGCGGCCAGCAAGGGAGCGCCGCAAAGCGTTGCGGCGGATTGGAGGAAGCGGCGCCGGGTGGGCGATGACGAAACCGATGGCATCGCTTCCATCTTAATCGGAATCACCCGGCGGCTACGGTGCGACGGGCTCGACAGCTTTTCGCGCCGGCACGCGCCGCCGGCCAAGCGCCCATGCACCGAGGCGGTAGAGCAGTTCCAGCGATACCAGAAAACCGTACAGCAGCGGCAGGCGGATATCCGACTTCACCAGCCAGTAGTAATGGATTACGGCCGCGATGGCCGTGATATAGATCAGCTTGTGCAGCATGGCCCAGCGCTTGCCGCCCATGCGGCGGATCCAGCCGCTGGTGGAGGTGACGGCGAGGGGGACCATCAGAATGAAGGCCAGAAATCCGGCCGTGATGAAGGGCCGCTTGACCACGTCCTTCACCATCTCGTGCACGGCGAAAAACTTGTCCAGCCACAGCCAGGTCATGAAGTGCAGGAAGCCGTAGAAGAATGCAAACAGGCCGATCATGCGGCGATAGCGGATCCATTGCGGCTGGTTCAAAAGCTTGCGCAGCGGGCTCACGGCCAGCGCAAATACGATGAAGCGGATGGTCCAGTCACCGGTGAAATGGGTGATGTACTCGATCGGGTTGGCGGTGAGATCCTGGTTCCAGGCGCGCCACCCCGCCCAGAACAGCGGCGAGAGACACAGCAGGAACAGCAGGACTTTCGTCCAGCGGATTTTCATTTTAGAAATTCTTCTTCAGGTCCATGCCGTCGTAGAGGTGGGCCACCTGATCGCCGTACCCGTTAAACATGAGCGTGGGACGCTTGCGGAACTCGCCCAGACGGCGTTCTTCGGCCTGGCTCCAGCGCGGATGATCGACGTGCGGGTTGACGTTGGAATAGAAGCCGTATTCCACCGGGTTGGTGAGATTCCAGGTACTGGGCGGCATCTTGTCCACGAGCCGGATTTTCACCAGCGATTTCGCGCTCTTGAAACCGTATTTCCACGGTACGGTCAGGCGCACGGGGGCGCCATCCTGCGGCGGCAGCGTCTCGCCGTACATCCCGACGGTAAGCATGGTCAAGGGATGCATGGCTTCGTCCAGCCGAAGCCCTTCCACGTAGGGCAGTTGGAGCCCGGAGTAGCGCGCTTGCGGCATCTGGCCGAGATTGTAATAGCTCTCGAAGGCCACGAATTTCGCCTTGGGGGTAGGTTCCACCTGCTTCAGCAGGGCGCTGAGCGAGTAGCCGGCCCAGGGCACCACGATGGACCAGGCTTCCACACAGCGATGCCGGTAGATGCGCTCTTCGAGCGGGGACACTTTAAGGATCTCGTCCATGCTGAATTTGCGCGGCTTGGCGCAATCGCCCTCGACCGAGACGGTCCACGGGTCGGTCTTGAAATTCTGCGCGAGTTTGGCTGGCTGGTCCTTTCCGGTACCGAACTCGTAGAAATTGTTGTAGGTGGAAACGTCTTTGTAGCTGTTTTCCTTTTCCGTCGTGCTGAACGGGCTCTTGGCGAGGGCAGGCAGTTTGGTGCCGGCCAGGGCACGCGAGGAAGGCGAAAGCAGTTCGCGTCCGGCGAGGAACGCGGCAGGCAACCCGGCGAGGAATTTGCGGCGGTCGAGGTATACCGATTTCGGCGTGACCTCCGAGTAGCGAATATCCACAGACTTTTTGATCAGCATCTCTTTGCCTTTACTATAACTCCAACTGAGAGTACGGGCTTCAGGGGCAAAAAGTTATGGTGGAGGGGGAGGAAATCCGGACTTTTCAGCCGTCTGCGTATTCGAGGTTGCGGAGAAGTGCCCTCTCTTTGTATGCTAGTAGTTTCCCCGCAATGTGAAATCTCGCTTTTGGGTGGGAGCATTGCGGGTGGAGTGGACGGACGGGTGGCCGAGCGGTTAATGGCAACAGGCTGTAAACCTGTCGCTCCTTGGAGCTACGGAGGTTCGAATCCTCCCCCGTCCACCAGATTATTTTCGTACACTAGTTGTTAAGGGCCGGGAAGGCTTACGGTCCATAGTAGTGTAGGGTTTTTTAGAGAAGCCGTTGTAGCTCAGTTGGTAGAGCGCG